>JASFME010000019.1:0-17449 GCA_050117725.1 Granulosicoccaceae bacterium
TGCAGGTGTGTGACGAATGCTTTTGTATTGTGAAAATTTCAACATGCTCATATGACCCCCTGAATAAAATATGGTACTGAACCCGGGCATTATCCCGATACACCTCGACTGCTTGACAGACAAAACAGGTATCAGGCCAGCCCCTGTCAAAGTTATAGTAAAATAAAGTCTAAATGAGCGTGACGGCCTGCAGTGTGAACCGGCGCACAAAACGGGCATTACATATCTTGCTGTTTTTATTGCTCATACAGCACTGCAGGCACCGCTAACGTGCCAGAATCAATGATCTCGATATTGGTGAATGCTCCATGCCACAACGCCATTCGCGAACCGTTATCAATATCACCGACTGCCATATCGGCGGATGGCCCCCGCATCATGGCGGTGATCCGCGTGATATGCTGCGCGCTGTACTCAACGACATCCAGCACCAGGAGTCACCGGATCTGATAATTGCCAGTGGTGATCTGTCTGACACAGGCATGCGGGAAGACTACAGGTGGTTAAAGGAGCAGCTGGACCGCTTCAGCTGCCCGGTGCTGGCCATCCCCGGCAATCACGATGACAGCGAGGAGATTGACGCGGTGTTCAATGCAGGACGTGGCATACTCAATGCCGGCTGCTCGTTCAACAACTGGCGGATCATACCGCTCGATACCTGCCTGCCCGGTGCGGAATCCGGCCTGCTCTCGACAGCCTCGCTTGACGCACTCGATCAACAGCTTGGCCAATATCCCGACAAACCGACGCTGGTGACACTGCATCACCCGCCCGTGGCCATCGGCACGGCCTGGCTGGATGCAATGGGCCTGGAAAATGCCGACGAGCTGATGGCGGTGCTGGCAAACCATCCACAGGTGAAGCTCTTGCTGTGCGGTCATGTGCACCAGGCCGTTGATATGTATTACAAGGATATTCGTATCCTCATCAGCCCGGCCACCTGCCGGCAGTTCCTGCCCGGCAGTGATGCATTTGCCATCGACCCCGTCCCGCCCGGTTACCGGCGGATAATACTCGACGAAAGCGGTATGATAGACACCGTTGTGAAACGTCTGGATGAACAAACCTGGTTGAATTGCCGGCGCGTATCCTGAGCATGGATTACCGCGACGCACAATTACGTTTCGAATGCACCCGCTGCGGTGCCTGCTGTTGTGGTGACGAGGATCACTATATCGCCGTACGTGAACAGGACCTGCAGGCGATCTGCGACCACCTCGACATCTCGCTGGCCTGGCTGAAGCGTCGTTATATCGAGCACCTGACGCGCCATTACTATACCGTCCGGATCGGCGATGATGGCCGCTGCGTGTTTCTCAACCGACAGGGCGATTGCCGTATCTACCCGGTCCGACCGGTGCAATGCCAGACCTATCCCTACTGGCCGGAAATCCTTGCCGATAACAAACACTGGCATGCAGAGGCAAACCGCTGCGAAGGCATTAATCGCGGCAATATCGTACCGCTCGAACTGATCACCCGGGCTTTACGGCGACAACAACAGTTTGAAAAGGATGAACCATGCGATACCTGAGGGCCTGTGTCGCGATATTTTTCTGCATTGCCAGCCTGTTACTGATCGGTTGCGGGGAAAACCAGGATGAACTGGCCATCAAGAACAATATCATCAGCATGGCGCAGGCGGTTGAACAACATGATACCGACGCCTTCATGCAGCATATCGCCGGAGATTACCGGGACGGCCACGGCCGGGATAAAAATGCGGTTCGGCAATTACTCGAGCACTATTTTGATTATAACGAGCAGATAAACCTTATCATCAGCAGTATGGAAATCGAATTCAGTGAGGAAGAGAATACGGCGGTGTCACGGTTACGCGTACTGACAACGGGAGGGGAAGGGAAACTGCCCGAACGTGGCCGTCTGAATGAAGTGCGCAGTCAATGGCGCAAACAAAAAAACACCTGGCACGTCACGCGCGCCAGATGGCGGCCAGTGCTGCTACAAATGAACTGATTGCTCAATCAGGTCCATCCACAAGACGAAAATCGATTTCCGAGAAGTCATCGGTATCATCCCACTCATTGCCCCACTGGTCTGAGAGAATGACACCCTGATGAATGCCCTCGAAACCGGGTATGTCCTCGATCTCCGCAGCATCGTTACTGTTTTCACCGGGAGACTGCTGTCCCGGTTTCTGTCGCGGTATTTGCATATCACACCTCCCGTCAAGGAAACGTCAAACTAATATCCGCTCACGGCATTACCGCCCGGCATGCCGAAAAACAATCACATTCTCAATAACATCCCTGGCATGAAAACACCTGCTCATCCTCTGGCGTGGGCAGGAGAACATGTCCAAGCGCGAGGCAATCCTCCATCCAGCGTGCCGCATACCTGTTTAACTGCCACTTAATATCGCGTCCCAGTTCATGGTAACGCGTATGGCTACGGGCATGCGCCGGCCCTTCTCCATCATTGTGTGCAATCACCTCGGTCACCTTTGCATCATGGTAAATGCGCAACCATAAATCCGGCGCTGCGACATGCGTTTCACCCACCGGCACATGGTGTGTCAACACGATCACCGAGGTATAGGGGGTATGTTCGAGTACTCGCAAGTGTAAATCCGGCACGCCATCTATCCTGCTGCTCGCAGTCTCATCTATTCCTGGCAAGTCCGGAATCAATTGTGTAACAAGCAGGTAATTCACCTCGTGCAATCTGTACAACTCCGCACCGTGATGCTTACCGATGGTATGACTCATGTACTACCCCGTACTTTTTACAACGTGAACAAACCTAATCATCGATCACGATCCGTTTGTCGTCAAACAGAAAAATCCGCCAGACTCCCCCTATCCCGAAAGCGGAAAAAATTCTGTTCTGGAATGAAGGGGTTGCAGACATTTTGTGAAGAAAATTCGCCTGTCCCGGGCCAGGTATAGCCGTGCCCGCATGGCGGCGAACATCCTGCCCGGTGTGACGAGCATGAACAAAAAAACGTTCACGACAGACCACCTCATCAGTACAATAGATGCAGGGGCTAGAAGTGTGTTGATGATTACAGAAAAAATCCGCTATGTCATTATTGCCTGTGCCGTCCTGCTAGTGGGTGCCTGCAGCACGACAACGCCGGACAAGCAACAGGACCTGTCATATCTCGCCAAAACTGATATTGATACGGTTGTTGATATTCACCGGCAACGCAGCAATGCGCTGCTGGCACAGTTGGTCGGCAAACTCTACAAACGTAATCCCCGGTTTTGCAAAGTAAAAGGTCTGTCTCTGGCTGTTTGTATCAAACGCGCCAGGACTATCAAGCAGGCTGATTGGCAGGCCATTCTCGGCGACTGCTCCGGTAGTGGCTGTATAAAGCTGGCCTTTACCGATGAATTCGCCGGCGATCGTGTTCTCGCGTTGGCTGTCGGGCTACGCAGCATGCTTGACGCGGCCTACGATCATAAACAGGAATTCTTCCTCACAGATGAACTCGACCCGCAAAAGCTCTACAACTCGGCACGCAACATCGAGATCACCGTATGGCGGCTGGCACACCGGCGAGATAGTCACGGGCAACCCTATCTACTGACCGACAGCCTGGATGAAGGTGTACGTAATCTCAGCTATGAACGCCTGTTCGGCAAACTGATCTCCCTGCAGGATACCCTGGCAATGATCATCGCGGAACGTGATAACCGGCTGATCAAAAATGTTATCCAGCGGCTCGCCACCGCGGTGTTTCTACCGATATAGGCTGACAAGCAGCGGCAACATTCAGCGTGCCGTTCTCCCCTTCACCAGTGGCAGACCAGGCTGCCGGGCATATTCGGCCATCGAGCCGTCATACAGTTTGACCTTTTCGTAACCCAGCCCGCGCAGGGTCAGGTAGCTTTGCGCGGCACGGTGACCGGACCGGCAATACAGGTACACGGGGGCAGTCTTGTCCCCGGCGCCCGCAGCCGTCAGACTTGCCATCAGTGTTGGCGTCGGTTTTGGTACAAAGCCCCGCTCGAAATCGACACTATCCTGCCAGGACCACAGCCGCGCCCCCGGAATATGACCGCTACGTTTCGCGCGCGGATGGCCAAGATATTCTTCAGGCGAGCGCACATCCAGCAGGCTAACCGACTGTTCGCCTGAAACGCTGACAATATCTTCGAGCCCGGCCTCGTTAGCACGTCCCTGTCCATTCGATGCGTAGCTTACCGAACGCCTTTTGGTCGCATTGTTGTCGACGTTATGGCCCGCCAGTAGCCACTGCACTAGACCACCACGCAGCACCGAGACACTCGGGTGACCGATACGTTCGAGTTCCCAGAACAGGCGACCGGCATTCAGCCCCGCCATATCGTCATAAATCACAACATGACTGTCACGCGAGATTCCCACGATACCGAGTAATTTCACCAACTGCTCGTCGGGAATACGTACCGACACCTTGTCCTTCTTGCGCGACATGACGAGATTGCCGTAGCCAAGCCGGACCGCTCCCGGGATGTGGTAGCGGAGGTATTGTGGATCGTCCGTCATATCGACGACCACGACATTGGCATCATTCAGCCTTTTGGCCAGCCAGTCAGGCTCGACATATACAGGAGCAGCCCACCCCGGTTGGGCAACCATCAGGCTGGCAAGAAACAGGATTATTCTGTACATAGACTCCACCTTCAGCATATCGCGCTCCATTATAACGACATGGCTGCGGCAGGAAACAGTTAATTCCCGGAAAAAACGGCGCGCGCTGTTGTGGCAAGGGCTTCGACAGACGAAGTTATTGTGAGTTGCCCTGCACCTCAGAACAACTTGCAGGCCGGCCCGCCCTTGCTCGCCAGCACACTGCGGATATCAGGGTGGTTCTGGAGTTTCGTCAAGATCCTTTCATACAGATCATCCGGGGTATTGCGGGCAAAAACCAGGTCAACAGAACCATCCTCATTGGCACGATACGTTGCGTACTCTTCGCTACCGTCGAAGTTGAACAGGATATCGGTAACCGCTGCGTCCGCCTTGCCCAGGGCATCGGCCATCACATTGCTGCTGAACAGCAATGCCGCACATAATGCCAAAATGGTAATCGGATTTTTTGTCATTATCACTACCTCTACAATCCATTTTCCTGATGCGAACAGTATATGACCTGACCGGCCAACAGCAAACTGATACTGACAGCGCTCAGAACGCACCGCTACCTTCCAGCACCCGGCCTGCAAATATTGCCTTTACGCCGGCTTTGCTGCATGGTCAACATTATGGCTACCAGCGTAAATCAACCTGCACCGAACAGGCGTGAGATACTCGCCTGGGCCATGTATGATTTCGCCAACTCCGGCTACACCACCGTCGTCCTGACAACCCTGTTTAACAGCTATTTTGTCAGTGTCATTGCCGCGAGTTACGATAGTCACGCCACCGCAGTCTGGACGCTGGTGATCGCCATCAGTAACCTGCTGGTACTGCTCAGCGCGCCACTGCTGGGCGCCATTGCCGACAAGTATGCGTGGAAAAAACGCATGTTGTTCGCCTCCACGATGGGCTGCATTGTTGCCACCGCATTACTTTCCCTGCCGGGCGCGGGCGACCTGTGGCTGGCAGCCGGACTGATACTGCTTTCCAATTTCATGTTTGGCACCGGCGAAAACATGATCGCAGCGTTTATCCCTGAACTGGCACGCAATGAACGCGTTGGCCGCCTGTCCGGATTCGGCTGGGCAGTCGGTTATGCCGGCGGCGTGCTGGTCCTGTTAGGCTGTCTCTGGTATGTCAACCAGGTTGAATCAAGTGGCGGCAGTATTGATGCCGCCATACATGGCAGCATGATAATTACAGCCGTCTGTTTCCTGCTGGCCGCAACGCCCACGCTGATATGGTTACGCGAACGCGCCACGCCTTCGACTGACATACATACCCACTGGTTCAAAGATGGTTATACCCGGCTTGGACAAACCCTGGTCAGACTGCCACAGCTACCCGACCTGCGCCGCTTTATGCTGGCCCTGATCGTCTTTACCAGCGGTATTTACACCGTTGTGATACTTGCCGGCATTTATGCCGAGCAGGTCCTTGGCATGGGAACGGCAGACATCATCAGGCTCATTATTATTGTCAACATCACAGCGGCCATAGGAGCGTTTGTCTTCGGCCATCTGCAGGACTGGATTGGCGCTATTCACACCCTGTCGCTGACGCTGCTTATCTGGATTACGGCTATCGTCATGCTGGTCATCGACCTCAGCCTGTTTAACATCGCAGCACATTTAATCGGTCTGGCACTCGGGGCATCCCAGGCCGTCGGCCGCGCACTCATTGCCTGTTTCACCCCGCCGGCACGGCAGGGTGAATTTTTCGGTCTGTGGGGGCTGGCGGTCAAGCTGTCTTCAATTATAGGCCCGCTCACCTATGCCCTCATGATCACGCTGGCAGGAGGCAAACATGAACCGGCACTGCTGGCCACGCTTGGCTTTTTCGTCGTCGGCCTGTTGATACTCTGGCGTGTCGATGTCACACGCGGGCAACAGGCGGCAACACAGGCATACTAGTGTGGAGGAGTGAACAGCATGATAACTCCGGACACCTGATACTTGTCCTTTACGTAAAAAAGGCGCAGATTTCTCTGCGCCTTTTTTATTTGCCTCGCTGGTGGTTCGCGTTACGCGTTGCGCTTGCGTTCCATCATGTCATGCATAATCGGAGCAAGGATAAGCTCCATGGCGAAGCCCATCTTGCCGCCCGGCACAACAATCGTGTTGCGACGAGACATGAACGAATCACTGATCATGTTCAGCAGGTAGGGGAAGTCAACACCGGTCTTGACCGGATCCTTGAAACGAATCACGACCATGCTTTCATCGGGTGTCGGGATATCACGCGCGATGAACGGGTTCGAGGTGTCGACTGTCGGGACACGCTGGAAATTGATGTCCGTGCGTGAGAACTGCGGCGTAATGTAATGCACGTAGTCATGCATACGGCGCAGGATGGTGTCGGTAACCGCTTCTGCCGAATAGCCACGCTGGCTTGTGTCACGGTGGATCTTCTGGATCCACTCGAGGTTGACGATCGGCACGACACCAATCAGCAGGTCAACAAACCGGGAAACGTCGATATCGCCATCGGCAACGCCACCATGCAGACCTTCATAGAACAACAGGTCAGTACCGGCCTCGATGTCTTCCCACGGCGTGAACTCGCCCGGCTTCTTGTCGAGTTCCAGACGGGCATTATGTTCAGCCGCTTCCTCATCGCTGTGCAGGTAGTAACGGCGCTTGCAGGCACCGGTTTCACTGTAGGCCTTGAAGTTCTCAGCCAGGGTTGCGAATTCGTTCGATTCCGGACCAAAGTGGCTGAGTTGCTTGCCCTCGGCGGCAAACTCTTCAATCGCCTTTTTCATGGCCTGGCGGTCATAACGATGGTAACTGTCACCTTCGATGACGACCGGGTTAATGTTTTCACGCAGGAACAGGTGCTCGAAGGCGACCTTGACTGTCGTGGTACCCGCACCGGAGGAACCGGTAACGGCAATAATCGGGTGTTTATCGGACATGCTAAATCCTTGTTCTGGCTCAAAACAGCGCGCATATCATAACAGAATCGTACTATGACGCACGCCTACATGCTTTTTGGATTAATATCAGGAAGTTGCGGTTATTTTTCGGCACCAAGTGCCTGTGCGCGACGGGCCCGTTCCCTTAATTCGTCGTCCGTTTCGACCTGCTCCCAGCCCTGCAGGTGACGCCCGGCCAGACCGGCCAGCATGTCGATATGCGCCGCTGTATCATTCAGTGCCGGGATGTAATGATATTGACCGCCGCCCGATTCAAGGAAGGTGGCGCGGTTCTCGACGGCGATTTCCTCGAGCGTTTCCAGGCAATCGGCCGAAAAGCCCGGACAGACAACATCAACGCGCCCCACCCCCTGCTTGCCCAATGCCTCGAGGGTCTGATTCGTATAGGGCTTGAGCCACTCGGCCTTGCCAAATCGTGACTGGAAACTCAGTTGCCACTGTTCATCCTCCAGGCCAAGCCGTTCCGCAACCAGCCGGGCAGTTTTGTGGCATTCACAATGGTACGGATCGCCGCGCTGCAGCGTGTACTTCGGCATACCGTGGAAGGAGAACAACAGCCTGTCCGGGTTACCGTGCGCCTGCCAGTGGGCCTGGATGGATGCGGCCAGCGCCTCGATATAGGCCGGTTCATCGTGGTAATGCATGACAAAACGCACTTCCGGCACGCGCCGCCAACCCTGCAGCGTATGACTGACGATATCAAACACCGGCCCGCCGGTAGCCCCGGAATACTGCGGATACAGCGGCAACACGAGCAGCCGGTTCACGCCCTGCTCGCGCAGGTGTTCGAGGGCCGCCGGGATCGACGGCTTGCCATAACACATACCCAGTTCGACCGGGATGTCGGCACCCAGTTGTTGCGCCAGCCCGTCACGCTGGCGCCGGCTGATGGCGAGCAGCGGCGAGCCCTCATCCGTCCAGATGCTCGCATAGGCATGGGCGACCTTTTTCGGGCGGAAACGCAGGACGATACCGTGCAGGAGTAGCCACCACAACGGACGTGGCAACTCGACCACGCGCGGATCCCACAGGAACTGGCCGAGGTAACGCCGCACTGCCGCCGGGGTGGGCGCATCCGGGGTACCGAGATTGCACAGCAACACGCCGGTACGGATCGGCGAATCATGCTGCAATGTTGTGTTTGCGGTAAAACGGCTCATGCCGGGCAGGGTTCCTGTTTTATTGTTCAGCTTGTGTTCAGCGAGTATAGCGCATCATGCAGGCTGAACGGGTACTGCTATACTCATGCACAATATGTTATTTAAGGAGCTCTCTGTGATATCACAACGATTCTGGCAGGCATTGATTATCGCCGTGGTAACAAGCGGCCTGGCGAGTCCCGCCCTGGCCGAGCCGCCACCGTGGGCGCCGGCGCACGGTTACTACAAGAATAAAAACAAGTATAAAGACCATGATGATCACTATAGCGCAGAAATCGAGTATCACGGTGGTGGCGGCAACGCCCTGCCCGCCCTGCATTGTGAACACAGCGGCGCACAAACCGGTGCCGTGATCGGCGGTATTGTAGGCGGGGTACTCGGCTCGAACATCGGCAAGGGCGATGGCAAAACCCTCGCCACGATCGCCGGCACTATCTTTGGTGCCTATGTCGGCAAATCGATCGGTGCCGATATGGATGCCGGTGATCAACGATGTGCCGGCGAAACCTTCGAGGTCGCACAGGACAACCAGCCGGTCGAATGGAGCAACCCGGACACGCAACAGGACTACACCGTCACCCCCAGGTCGAGTTACCAGGATCAATCCGGCCAGTATTGCCGCGAGTACACCTCGGAAGTGGTTATCGATGGCCGCAAGCAAACCAGCACCGGCACGGCCTGCAAGCAGGCCAGTGGCGAGTGGCGCATCATTAACTAGCGCAGTAAAAAAAGAAGGCCGGTGACACCGGCCTTCTTTTTTTCATACCTTATGCAACCGAGTCGCTTACGTCTCGCGATCAAAGGCAAGCTGTACCTCTGCAAATACCTCGCTTAACCAGAAATGCGCCTTGCGGGATACGCCAACCGCGTAACCTTCGCCGGCGGGCTCCTTGTCTATCGACGACAATACGAGACCGGCCTTGATCCGGTTCGGCGTATAACACTCCGCCAACAATGCCAGGGCATCGTCCTGGCCCGGTCGCACGCGCGGCATGGTCATAACCAGCGACATGAGGCTGCGGATCTCGACGCGTGAACACACCGGCCGCAATGCCTGCATGATGAGTTCGCGGCCGACCTGGCAGCTTTTCCACGTGTAGCGATCGCACTCGTCGAGCAGAGACTGATCAAAATCATCCTGCTGCCGAAAGAATGACAATGCCGGGTAATAACCGGTGTTATGGGCCACTACCCATTCATGCACGGCACGGGCAAGCTTCTGACCGAGTTCATGCGGTGAGGCTTCGGTGTGTTGCTTCAGGCTTTCGTCATCGAGTGTCAGACTTGCAGACAACGCCACCCTGGCCTGGCTGAGTTGCACCATGTTCAGGCGGCCCTGCCCCGCAGGACAGCGAACTGTTTGAATATCGGTGTCGTGACTGGTTCGAGTTTCTTGCGCATCAAGGTTCCGATGGCATCGCTGCGGGCAAACACGGGGATCGCGACGGCTTCGGTCAATTGTGCCAGCATCATGATCGCCTGGATTTCTGCCTCAAGCCCCGGAACAGCTTCAAGCACTGCCGCCAGTTCATCATGCGGCTGTGTGCAAGCCTGTTCCGCCTGCTCCAACAGCGCATTGATGTCCTGTTCGCGCCATTCACCCGGCCAGGCCGTACGGAAGTAATCGCCAACCGCATCGAATAATGCCGAGACAACTTCCTGGTTAGCCGGCTTCTTCAAAATCTGCTCACTCACCGAAATAAAGGTTTGCCCGGGCGATGCCAGTACCAGCTCGAGCACCTGCGCGATCACATTGCCCTGCCCGGCAAGCTCGCGTAATGACGCGGCGTGCCGGGCATGTTCCGCGTGCGCGGGTTGCGGATCGGGCAAGGCATGCGGTATGGCCTGCAGGAAGCCGATGCGGAACACATTCTTGCGGTTACCCTTGTCCCAGATGGCACGTCGTTGCTCTTCGCTGATGAGATCCGCCTGCAGCACCAGCCGCACACTGCGGGCAATCGCATAGGGATCT
Source organism: Granulosicoccaceae bacterium (assembly GCA_050117725.1). Taxonomy (GTDB): domain Bacteria; phylum Pseudomonadota; class Gammaproteobacteria; order AKS1; family AKS1; genus JASFJH01. The sequence goes on from JASFME010000019.1 coordinate 10,658, forward strand.
TCTTCAAACGGCAGAAACTCGACGAGAAAGTCCGCCAGTTCCTTGCCCATGCTGCCCCGCACGACCTGCTCACTTTCGAGCATGCGCCGCGCGTGTTCGGCCTCGGGTGCCGCCCACCACGCCAGCCGCGCCAGTTCATCACTCAGCCCCTGCGCACACACGACAGCCATGACCGCCTCCGGCTCACCAAGCTTGAGCAGATCGGCCAGGCTGTCATCTTTCATCTGTCCCATGCGCGTCCAGCGCTTAAGAAACACCGGGTAACCACCCGGCGAACCGAGCACGTGGCCGGACAGGGTTTCCCGCACCTGCTTCAAATACTTTTCGTCACGGCAATTCGGGTTCAGCTTGATCTCGGCCTCGTTACCGTCTTTCAGGCCATACACGGTCATGCGGCCTTCATCAATGCGCACGGCATCGACGCCGCTGGCGAGCATGACATTCAGGCGTAACTGGTCTTCAACAGATAAGGGCACAACAGATTTCCCGGTGGTTTACTGCAAACTGCAACCTCCATTCTATCAGGACTGCACGGCGATCCCCACACCCGCGCCAATCCGCTAGAATGCTGGGCATGGCGAATCCCTCGGAAAACGAAGGTGTTATCCGGTTCCAGCTCGAGCACAGTCCCGCGCCGGCGCCGCAGCACCCGGCCATCGCCGATCTGCAGGCCTGGCACACGCGCCTGCACGCCTTGCATGTCATCGGCCGTGATCCCGAGCGCTACGGCGGCTATGCCTTCGGCAACATGAGTGTGCGCGGCGAGGCAGGTGGCTTTATCGTCAGTGGCACGCAGACCGGCGGCCTGGCCAGGCTGCAGCTGCAGCACTATGCCGAAGTCACCGACTATGACATCGATGCCAACCGGGTCCGCTCGCATGGACCGATCCAGCCCTCGTCGGAATGCATGACGCATGCCGCCGTCTATGCCTCGGATCCGGCCATCCAGGCCGTCATCCATGTGCACAGCCCCGAGCTGTGGCAGGCCTGCGAGCGCCTGTACCTGCGAAGCACGGCCAGAGAGATCGGCTATGGCACACCGGCCATGGCACACGCCGTGGCCGACATCATCCAGTCGTCCTGTCACCCGCAGCAGGGAATACTTTGCATGGGCGGGCATGAAGACGGCGTGATTGCCTGGGGCGAGAGTGTCGAACAGGCCGGCACCTTGTTGCTCGATACGCTGGCAATGGTATAAACAGCGTAGGTCGGGTTAGCCATGCTGCGCATGGCGTAACCCGACAGATGTTTTGTCGGCTTACGTCGCTTCGCACCCAAGCCGACCGACGAATCACTTATCAGCATTCATCAATTTAACTGAATCCGCTGTCCCCACGGCGTCTGTTCCCTGCCCTTGACCAGCCAGATGACGGGGAAATTCGGCTCGATCTCGGGGAAAGCTCCCTGTGCATCGGTGAAGTAGACGAGCAGGTCCGGTTCACGCCCGGTCTGCCGGATGTAATCAAACGGCGGGCGGAAATCGGTACCGCCACCGCCGGGCAGGTTGTCCGGCACGCTGAAGGTTTCCCAGGGCTCGAATACCCAAGGAGCGTCATCCGCCAGTTTGTCATCACAGGCATACAGGCTGATCTTCGCCCGCATCTGGCCCTTTATGGCATCGACCTCGGAGACAAACTCGCTGATCTCGGCCTCGCTGATCGAGCCACTCGTATCGAGCACGACGGCAACATCGACCTGGTTGCTGCGCAGGCTGGGCAGGATGGCCGCCCCCTCGCGTCTTGATGGCCGCTGGAAGCTGTAATCATCGCGTGCGATGGCGGTCATGTAACGCGCCAGCAACATGCGCCATGGCAACTGCGGCTGTAACAGGTGATCGACGAGACGCGCCATCGCCTCGCCCATCTTGCCGGCCTGTTGTGCGAGTTGCGCGGCACCGGCCAGGCGTTGTTGCCACTGCACGCTTAAATCATCCTTTTCTGTCTCCGACAGGGGCGGCGGTTGCATGGCCCCGCCGGCATTGTCATCGAGTTCCGCCTGGCCACCGCCGCCTTGCTGATCGTCCTGCTTTTCTTCTTCACCACTGCCGCCGCCGTGCTCGTCGCGGTCACTTTTGCCGCCACCGCCCTGCTGGTCGTTTTGCGACTTCTGGTTATTGTTTTGCGAGGCCTGCTCGTCATCGTAGACGTGTTGATCCTCGGTCTCGCGATCATCGAGATCATCGATCGACGGGTAGATCTCCTCGGCGGTCATGCCCTCGAACTGCGAGTCATACAGTGTATCGGGGGTCGGACTCAGGCCATCATTGATAAGGATCGGGTTGATGGCGAGATCACAGGCAAGGTCCCAGCGATGCTTGATGCGGTGCTGGCGCCGGGCGAAATGGGAAAGCGCACAATGCAGGGCTTCGTGCGCGAGCACGAACTGGGTTTGCGCCAGGCTCAGGTCATCGATGTACTGCTTGTTGTAATAAAAGCGCTTCGCATCCGTGGCCGTGGTCTTGCACCAGTCCGCTCTGGCCTGCTTCATGGGCAGGCGCATGACCAGCGCGCCAAGAAACGGCTTGTCGAGGATCAGGCGCGTGCGCGCCGCAGCAAGTTTTGTTTCAGTATCATCACTCATGTTCGAATACTAACCACGGGGTCCACGGAGGATGCGTTAACGTGATGAGTACAACATGACATCGGCAATGTCTTTCGCCCAGATCGAGAACTGTGGCACGCTGAAGATCTCTTCACCGACGGCACGGTGCATATCGGACACGAGCATGACGCCCATCTCGCGCTGCGGGAAACGCCCGGCATAATCGAGAATATGGCCCCAGACCTGTTCGGTATTGCCTTCACCCCGGGCGCGGATCGCACGGCCAACGAGTGCCGCGGCGACGGCGTATTGCAAGTCGACTTCGTTCGGTACGTTGACATCTTCACCGCGCAGGATCGCGTCGATGTCGGGCATGTTGTCGAGGTTGTCGACGAACGCCTTCAGTTCGATACCCGCCGCCGGACCGACACAGGCCTGCAAGGTCCCGAGCAACAGCTCGGGATTGTCGCCGAACTTCTGCAGACCGCGATGGGCAAACTCCCAGGAACGCGGCGACGGGAAAGCGACCGGATTATGCGCCGGGTCAAAGTCAAACAACAGTTCCGGGCGGAAGCGCAGAAAAGCGATGATGCGTTCATCGATACCGTTGGCATAGGCCCAGGCCACCCAGTCATCGAGATTCGTATCGAATTCAAAATGCGAAAAGCGGTTCGCCAGTGGTGCCGGCATCGTGTAGGTCACACCGCGATCGCCCTGGCGGTTACCCGCGGCAAAGATCGCCCAGCCTTCCGGCACTTCGTACTCGCCGAGGCGGCGGTCGAGGATCAACTGGTAGGCAGCGGCCGAGACGGTCGGCGCGGCCGAGGTGATCTCATCGAGGAACAGCACACCGCGTTCGCCGTGGCGCTGTGCATTCGGCAGGATCGCCGGCACGGCCCACTCCACTGCCTCGCCGGTGCGAAACGGGATACCGCGCAGATCAGTCGGCTCCATTTGTGACAGGCGGATATCGATCACGGCCACGTCATGCCGCTCCGCCACCTGGGCGATGATCTGGGATTTGCCGACACCGGGCGGGCCCCACAACATTACCGGGGTGTGGTGTCCTTCTCGGGTACTTTCAAATTCGCGGTCGAGTACTGCAAACAACTGGGCCGGGCGCATACTTCCTCCGTCACTACACGGCGTGCCTATATTAGCGAAGGCTTAAGTTTACCAGAATTATCAGGTATTCGGCACGGCGCGTGGTGTTTCTTTCTATACAGGGAGATATCGGCGCGCTCAATCCTGCTTGCGGCGCGTAAAACGGATGATCTGGCGGCGCGCGCGCTTGTCCGGGCGGCGCTGGCTGGATGGCTGCGCGGCGCGCTCGAGGCGCAATTGCTCGCGTAATTGCTCGCGGGCGGCAAGGCTGTCCGCCGTTTCCCGGTACAGTTGCTGGGCGACACTGGCCGGGCCACGCTGGGCGCGCAGGGCCTCGACGTGCACGGTCATCGTATACGGGCCGCGGCTGATCGTCAGTTCATCACCGGTCTTGACGGTGCGTGAAGGTTTGACGCGGCTGCCGTTCACATGCACCTTGCCACCGCTGATGGCCTCAATGGCCAGAGGCCGCGTCTTGTAAAAGCGCGCCGCCCACAGCCATTTATCGAGACGTTGCGAGTCCATGAGATAAGTATGCAGCCAGGTTAGCAGTTGGCAGAAGACAATATTAGTCTTTGCTCGGCGCTGCAAACTGACAACTGCAAACGTTACTTTCGGCTAGTCTGCCAGCTGTGTGAACATGCCGTTGACGCGCCGCACATAGGTCGCCGGATCATCGAGCTGGCCACCTTCACTGAGCAGGGCCTGGTCAAACAGCACATTGGCCCAGTCCGCGAAGCGCTCTTCATCCTGTTCCTCGCGCATTCTGCCGACCAGTGTATGGGTCGGGTTCAGTTCGAAGATCGGTTTCATATCGGGAATATCCTGGCCGACCGACTTGAGGATGCGCTCGAGGTTGCCGCTCATGTCACCCTCACCGGCCACGAGACAGGCCGGTGAATCGGTAAGACGATGTGTCAGACGAACATCCTTGACCCTGTCACCGAGCACCTGCTTGACGCGATCCACGATATCGGCGAACTCCTGTTCGGCCTTTTCCTGTTCAGCCTTGTCGGCTTCGTCTTCAAGCTCGCCGAGGTCGAGATCGCCCTTCGCCACCGACTGCAAGGACTTGCCATCAAACTCGGTCAGGCCGCTGGTCAGCCACTCATCGACACGGTCGGACAACAACAGCACCTCGACACCCTTCTTGCGAAAGATCTCGAGATGCGGACTGTGCTTCGCCGCGGCGAACGAATCGGCCGTGATGTAATAGATCTTGTCCTGGCCATCCTTCATACGCGCGATATAGTCATGCAGGGAAACAACCTGCTCGTCCGTGTCACTGTGCGTCGAGGCAAACCGCAACAGTTTGGCGATCTGTTCGCGGTTGGCGAAATCCTCGGCCGGGCCTTCTTTCATGACCTTGCCAAACTCGTTCCAGAATGTCGCGTACTTGTCAGCGTCGTTGTTTGCCATGCTTTCCAGCATGCCCAGCACCTTCTTCACCGAGCCGGCACGCATACTGTCGATGGCCTTGTTGTGTTGCAGTATTTCACGCGATACGTTCAGCGGCAGATCGCTCGAGTCAATCACGCCGCGCACAAAACGCAGGTAATTCGGCATGAGCTGTTCGGCATCGTCCATGATAAAGACACGGCGTACATACAGCTTGATGCCATGCCGACGCTCGCGGTCCCACAGGTCAAACGGCGCACGGGCCGGGATATACAACAACGAGGTATATTCAAGATTGCCTTCGACGCGGTTATGCGTGTGGCACAGTGGATCTTCGAAGTCGTGTGCGACGTGTTTGTAGAATTCGTTGTATTCCTCGTCGCTGATCTCGTTGCGGGGACGGGCCCACAGGGCCGAGGCGCTGTTAACGGTTTCGCGTTCCTCGCTACCCTCTTCCTGCTTCAGCATGCGGATCGGCAGGTTAATATGATCGGAGTACTTGTGCACGATGTTGCGCAGGCGGAACGCGTCGAGGAATTCATCCTCGCCTTCACGCAGGTGCAGGGTCACGCTTGTGCCGTGCCTGTCACGATCAATCGTCTCGAGCGTGTAATCACCTTCACCACCCGAGATCCAGCGCACACCGTGCTCGCTCGAGGTGCCGGCGCGACGGGTTTCCAGCATCACCTTGTCGGCGACAATAAACGCTGAATAAAAACCGACACCGAACTGGCCGATCAGGTTGGCGTCTCGTGCCTGGTCACCGGTCAGCGAGTCAAAAAACTGTTTCGTCCCCGACTTGGCGATGGTCCCGATATTGTGGATGACCTCTTCGCGGTTCATGCCGATACCGTTGTCGGTGATCGTGATAGTGCGCGCGTCCTTGTCAAAATCGATATCGATGGCCAGCTCGGTATCACCCTCGTACAGGGCGTCATCGCCGAGCGCTTCGAAACGCAGTTTGTCGGCTGCATCCGAGGCGTTGGAGACAAGTTCACGCAGGAAGATTTCCTTGTTGCTGTACAGCGAATGGATCATGAGTTGCAGCAGCTGCTGCACCTCGGTCTGGAATTCAAGGGTTTCCTTGTGGGCCTCAACGGTCATGTCGCACAAACCTCCTGGGTCATTGTTGTATATACCGGGTGATGCCCTATGTTGGGGCAAGATTGCGGCTTTCAAGTCTTGCCCGAGTATGACTACAATGTTGGCATGAACACAAAGACAATCAGTACCTCCGCGTTCACCGACCAGCGCCCCGGTACCTCCGGGTTGCGTAAAAAAGTCCGCGTTTTTCAGCAGCCCCACTACCTCGAAAATTTCGTGCAGTGCTCGCTCGACCAGCTCGAGGGAGTAGCCGGTGGCACCCTCGTCATGGGCGGCGATGGTCGCTATTACAACCGCGAGGCAATCCAGATCATCGCCCGCATGGCGGCCGCGGCCGGGGTAAAACGTCTCATCATCGGTCGCGACGGTCTGCTCTCCACGCCAGCGGCCTCGCACCTGATCCGCAAACGCCGGGCGATCGGCGGTGTCATCCTGTCCGCCAGCCATAATCCCGGCGGACCGGACGGCGACTTCGGCATCAAGGTCAATGTCGCCAATGGCGGGCCGGCCCCGGAAGCCTTCACCGAGGCTGTTTATGCGGCCACCCGGACTATCCGTGAGTACAGGATCCTCGACAGTGCCGATCTCGACCTGTCGCAAACCGGCACGCAGGCCCTCGACACAATGCAGGTCGAGATTGTCGAT
>JASFME010000020.1:0-17445 GCA_050117725.1 Granulosicoccaceae bacterium
CATATCCGAGGCGTTCTTTTGCACCATGAGTTTCAGTAATGATTCGAAATCCATCGCCCTGTCCCCTTACACAAAGGTGTCTTTGTTCATGGCGCGGGCCCGCGCATCCTGAACGGTGATCTGGCCCTTGCGGACAAGTTCCTGCAGGCACTGATCCAGCGTCTGCATGCCAACACTCTGACCGGTCTGGATCGCCGAATACATCTGCGCGACCTTGTTTTCGCGGATCAGGTTACGAATCGCCGGCGTGCCGATCATGATCTCATGGGCGGCAATTCGCCCGCCGCCGATCTTCTTCAACAGCGTCTGGGCGATAACCGCGCGCAGCGACTCCGACAGCATCGAACGGACCATGTCTTTTTCCGCGGCCGGGAACACGTCAATGATACGGTCAATGGTCTTGGCCGCGGACGAGGTATGTAGCGTACCGAACACGAGGTGGCCGGTTTCCGCCGCCGTCAGGGCAAGACGAATCGTTTCCAGGTCACGCATTTCGCCGACGAGGATGATGTCAGGGTCTTCACGCAGTGCCGAGCGCAGCGCCTCATTAAAGCCGTGCGTGTCGCGATGCACCTCGCGCTGGTTGACCAGGCACTTCTTCGACTCGTGTACGAATTCGATCGGGTCCTCAACGGTGAGAATATGCCCGAACTCGTTGTCATTCTTGTAATCAAGCATACCGGCAAGCGTGGTTGATTTACCCGAGCCGGTCGGGCCGGTGACGAGCACAATGCCGCGCGGCACATCCGAGATCTCCTTGAACACGGTCGGGGCGTTGAGCTCCTCGAGGGTCAGGATGCGCGACGGAATGGTACGGAAGACGCCGCCGGCACCCCGGTTGTGATTGAAGGCGTTAACACGAAAACGCGCCAGGCCCGGGATTTCAAAGGAAAAATCCGTTTCATAGAATTCTTCATAGTCCTTGCGCTGCTTGTCATTCATGATGTCATAAATCAGGCCATGCACCTGTTTATGATCCAGCGCCGGCACGTTGATGCGGCGTATATCGCCATCGACACGAATCATCGGTGGCAGGCCGGCGGACAGGTGCAGGTCAGAGGCGTTGTTCTTCACGCCAAAGGCAAGCAGTTCGGCAATATCCATTCATTCCTCCCGGTGGTGGTGTCAAAGACACCCAAACGAAACGTATAATCCAGTCATCAATATACTATGACTTTTTAGAGGTTACTTGAGTATAGCGCAAGCTGCATACACCGCATGGCCGATATCCAGCAAAGATTGAACGAGGTCCGGGACCGGATCCAACGTGCCGAACAGGCTCATGGCCGCCGCCCCGGCAGTGTGCAACTGCTCGCCGTGAGCAAGACCCACCCTGTTGGGGCCATCCGCGAGGCGGTTGCGGCCGGGCAGCGCGCCTTTGGGGAAAATTACCTGCAAGACGCCCTGCAAAAAATCGACGCGCTCACAGATCTGGAACTTGAGTGGCATTTTATCGGCGCCATCCAGTCGAACAAGACCCGCGATATCGCCACGCATTTTGCCTGGGTCCATACGCTGGAACGGGAGAAAATCGCGCGCCGCCTCAACGCACAGCGCCCGGCGCATCTGCCGCCGCTGAACGTCTGCCTGCAGGTCAATATCAGTGGTGAGGCCAGCAAGACCGGGCTGGCCCCCGCCGCTGTCGCCGAACTCGCGGCAGCCGTGAGTGATCTTCCCCACTTGCGCCTGCGCGGCCTCATGGCCATCCCGCGGGTCGAGACTGATCCGGCACGGCAGCGGCGCGCTTTTCGCGCGCTCGCCATGTTAAAACAGAAACTTATTGCGGGCGGTCTGGCGCTCGATACACTGTCAATGGGGATGAGCAATGACCTCGAAGCGGCGATTGCCGAGGGTGCGACCATCGTACGGATCGGGACGGCAATCTTCGGTGGACGGCCGCACAAACCGCCGGCATGAAGACAACCCGGCCTTATTATTTTTCCTGAAATCTAGTGCCTGCTGACTGATTGAGGTATTTTGCATATATGAACACTGGAACCATAGCCTTTATCGGCGCCGGCAACATGGCGCGCGCCATCATCGGCGGCCTGATCGCCGATGGCACGGACCCGGCCAGCATCCATGTTGCAGATCCGAACCCGGCACAACGCGATGCCGTGAGTGGATTTGGCGTCACGCTTGCCGAGGACAACCACGCCGCCGCCACCGCCGCCGACACGGTCGTGCTCGCCGTCAAACCGCAGGTTCTCAAGCAGGTTGCCAGCGATCTGCGCGACACGATCCAGGACAACCAGCCGCTCGTGATCTCGGTTGCCGCGGGAATCCGCAGTGCCGACCTGGATAAGTGGCTCGGCGGCAATGTAGCCATCGTGCGCAGCATGCCCAACACGCCGGCACTCGTGCAAAGCGGCGCCACGGGCCTGTATGCCGGGACGCATGTCAGCCAGTCGCGTCGCGACCGGGCCGAATCGATTCTGCGTGCAGTCGGTCTGACCGTGTGGCTCGACGATGAACAGCAGATGGATGCCCTGACCGCCCTGTCCGGCAGCGGCCCGGCCTACTTTTTCTATATCATCGAGGCGCTGGAGGCCGCCGGCCAGCAACTTGGTCTGGACAGGGCCACGGCCCGCCTGCTCGCCGTGCAAACCGCGTTTGGCGCAGCGAAAATGATGCTGGAAAGCGGGGAAGAACCCGCCATCTTGCGCGAACGCGTCACCTCACCGGGCGGCACCACCGAACGCGCGCTCGCCAGCCTGCGCGAAGGGGGACTGGAGACACTGTTCGCCAAGGCGTTGACCGCGGCCCGGGATCGCTCCGTGGAACTGGCCGAGCAACTCGGAGAATAAGACATGGGATCCAGCTACCTGCTTAACCCGCTCGTGTTCCTCATTGATACGCTGTTTGGCCTGTACATCCTTATCGTCATGTTGCGCTTCCTGCTGCAATGTACGCGCGCGGATTTCTATAACCCGATTTCACAATTCCTGGTCAAGGCGACCAACGCCCCGCTGCGGCCGTTGCGACGTCTCATCCCCGGCTGGGGTGGCATTGATATCGCCTCGCTCGTACTCGTGTTCGGCCTGCAGTTGATCGCCCTGACCCTGTTGCTGCTGCTCAGCGGCGCCACACCTACGCTGGCGCTGTTGCCCGGCCTGCTCATGGCCACCCTGACCAAGCTCGTCTCCCTGCTGTTGTACGTGTATGTGTTCAGCATTTTCATCCTCGTTATCCTCAGCTGGGTCAGCCATGGCGGTTACAACCCCGTGGCCCCCTTGCTGCACAGCATCACCGCACCGCTGATGCGCCCGGCGCAGCGCATGATCCCGCCCATCGGTGGTATCGACCTGTCGCCGATGGTCGTGCTGATCGCCTTGTATGTGCTGCGCATGCTGATTATCCCGCCGCTGCAAGTGGCCACGCTCAAGGCCGGCTTTCCGGCGGCGGCGCTGGGCCTGCTGTAAGTCATCGGGTTGCTGACGGTATGGCGGCACCTTATTACTGGGACGGTGACGCCCTGGTAATACATGTCAGGCTGCAACCCAGGGCCAGCCGTAACGAGTTGGTCGGGCTGCACGGTGATGCCCTGAAGATCCGTCTGACTGCGCCGCCTGTCGACGGCAAGGCCAATGCGGCACTGCTGAAGTTTCTCGCCAAAACCTTCGCCGTGCCGCAGAGCTCGATCATCATTGAAACGGGACAAACCGGCCGGAATAAACGCCTGCGCATCCCTGCACCGCGCAAGTTACCGCCATCTATCCAGCCCGCCTGATTGGCAAGCCACATGAAGAATTGCCGATAACAATATAAATATGCAGACTTTTTTTAAAACACGGGCTATATATACTATTAAGCGCGCACCAGACACGCCCGGGGAAGTTGCCATATTCACAGCTGGCTTGCTGGCCGGCAGGTGATTTTGTGATGAAAGTCACCCTGCCCGGCGTAACGGCTGCGTAACATGACAACGTATGGGCCACGGTCCCGCCACACTAACGACAAAAACGGAGTACGCATGGCGAACCAGGAAATATTGCAGCAGATCAGCGCCTATTCCCGCTGGAAAGAGGATCTGATCCGCGAAATCGGCAACTACCAGGAATGGCTGGATGACAACCAGCTCGGCTCGCCGGAAACGGACCTGCGCCTGTATGAAACCCTGGAAGCCCTGAAATCCGATCACATCACGGTGGCGTTTGTCGCCGAAGTCTCGCGCGGCAAAACCGAACTGATTAACACGCTGTTCTTTTCCGAATACAAACGCCGCCTGCTGCCCTCCCAGGCCGGCCGCACCACGATGTGCCCGACTGAACTGTTTTACGATCACGACAACGAAAGGCCGTATATCCGGCTGCTACCGATCGAAAGCCGCAGCGACGATCGCAGTATTGCCGAATTAAAGAAGGAGCCGGTCGAATGGACCCATATCCATCTTGACGCGTCCTCGGCCGACGCCATGGCCGAGGCCTTTGCCGAGGTCACGCGATCGAAAAAAGTCTCCGTGGAAAAGGCCCGGCAACTCGGCCTGTACGACGAAAAAGACTATGAACACCTGGCTGAACAGGACATCCCGACCACCCACATCGAAATCCCGATGTGGCGCCATGCGCTGATCAGCTTCCCGCACCCGTTGCTCGAACAGGGCCTGATTGTGCTCGACACACCCGGGCTGAATGCCCTCGGCGCCGAGCCGGAACTGACCCTGAACATGCTGCCGAATGCCCAGGCCGTGCTGTTCCTGCTCAGTGCCGATGCCGGTGTCACCAAGTCCGATATGGAGATGTGGCGCCACCATGTCAGCGCCTATCGCGCCGCCCACAAGAAGGGCCTGCTCGTGGTCGTCAACAAGATCGACACATTGTGGGATGAACTCCAGGACAGCGATGCGATCCAGGCCACAATCCAGGAACAGGTCCAGCAATCCGCCGATGCGCTGCAACTGCCGGTCGACAATGTCTTTCCGGTATCGGCGCAAAAAGCCCTGCTCGGCCGCGTCAAGGGTGACGAGGATCTGGTCGAGCGCAGCGGCATTCCGGCCCTCGAACATGCGCTCAGCCATGACATCCTGCCGGATAAGCGCCACATCATCAGCGAGAACATCATTGGTGAGATCAGTGCCCTGATCGAGAACGACAGGCAGACACTGGCCGCCAGGCTGGACAATGTGCAAAAACAGCAAGGCGAACTGCAGAACCTGTGCGGCAAAAACGCCGATGTGATCATGCACCTGCTGGCCAAGACACGCGAGGAACAGGTGATCTATAACAAGAACCTGGAAGGCCTGCAGAAGAGCAAGCGCATCCTGGACAACTACAGCCGCCAGTTACTGATGCAACTCGACCTGACCACGCTGGATAACTTCGTATCGGAAACCCGCAAGGCCATGGCCGGCAGCTGGACCACGGTCGGCCTGAAAAACGGTATGAAGGTGTTCTTCGACGGTGTTGCCAGCACCATGCAGGATGCATCGGCGCAGGCAGCCCAGATCCACAAGATCACGCGCGCCGTCTACCACAGGTTCCACAAGGACCACGGCTTCCCGGATATCAAGCCGCGCCTGTTCTCCACGAAGAAATACGAGAAAGAACTCGACCTGCTGTACCGTGAAGCCGACCTGTTCCGGAAAAGCCCGGTCACGACCATGACCGAGCAAAACTTCGTCGTGAAGAAGTTCTTCATCTCGCTGGTCAGTAAGGCCCGTAACCTGTTCTTCAAGGCCAACAAGGACGCCGACCGCTGGGCGAAGGAAGTTATTGCACCACTGACCAGGCAGGTCAAGACGCACAAGGCAGATATCGAAAAGCGCCTGGCCACGCTGCGCAAGATCAGCGAGTCACGGGACACACTCGAGGGCAAGATCGCCGAACTGGACAAGACCCGGACCGATCTCGAGCAACAGCTGTCTGCGATCAGTACCATGCTGGACGTGATCAACCGGCCCTTCGCGCCCTCTACAGATGACAAACACGGCAGTCGCGCCGCATCCTGACACAACTCGCGTGCAGATACGGCCGGGTAAGTTGCGATACCCGGCCGCTGTCATTAGACTGCCAGTCAGCTGATAACTGTCGCGCAGGAACGTTCCCGCCAAAAACATGCCTGAAGTCATTCCTGAAGATTCCGTCGGACTGGTAGAGCCGAAGTTCATACAGATCGACAAGCCGATCGAGCTGCAATGCGGTCGTACGCTCAGTGGCTTTCAGTTGATCTACGAAGAATATGGCGAACTGAATGCCGATAAATCGAACGCTATCCTGATCTGCCATGCCCTGTCCTCGGATCACCATGCGGCCGGCTATAACAGCATGGAGGATCGTAAGCCCGGCTGGTGGGAATCCGCGATTGGTCCGGGCAAGGTCATCGATACGAACCGCTACTACGTACTGTCCCTGAACAACCTCGGTGGCTGCAAGGGCTCGAGCGGGCCGAACCAGGTCAACCCGGAAAGCGGCGAGCCGTGGGGACCGGATTTCCCGATCGTCACGGTCAAGGACTGGGTCAGGAGCCAGGCCATGTTTGCCGATGCCCTCGGTATCGAGCAGTTTGCCGCGGTGATTGGCGGTAGTCTCGGTGGCATGCAGGTGCTGCAATGGAGCATCGACTACCCGGACCGCCTGCGGCATGCCATCGCGATCGCCGCCGCACCGAAACTCTCGACGCAGAACATTGCCTTTAACGAGGTCGCCCGCCAGGCCATCATGACCGACCCGGACTTCCATGAAGGGCGCTATTACAACTTCGATACCGTACCGAAACGCGGCCTTATGCTGGCCCGCATGCTCGGCCATATCACCTATTTGTCCGATGATGCGCTGCGCAACAAGTTTGGCCGTGAACTGCGCGAGGGTAAGATCAATTACGGCTTCGATGTTGAATTCCAGATCGAGTCCTACCTGCGTTACCAGGGGCAGTCATTCGTCGACCGTTTTGACGCGAACACCTATCTGCTCATGACCAAGGCACTCGATTACTTCGACCCGGCGGCCGATTTTGATGACAACCTGAGCAAGGCGCTGGCCGGGGCAAAAGCCGACTTTCTGCTCGTCTCGTTTACGAGCGACTGGCGTTTTTCACCGGTACGCTCGCTCGAGATCCTCAAGGCGCTGCACGACAACGATCTGAACGTCAGTTATTCAGAGATCGATGTACCACACGGACACGATGCCTTCCTGTTGCCGATTCGGCCTTACCTCGATGTGCTCGCTGCCTACATGCAGAGGGTGAAATAAGGTGAACGGCATGACGACATTGCGTACCGACCTGCAAATCATCAGTGAATGGATCGCCCCGGACAGCCGCATCCTCGATCTTGGTTGCGGTGACGGCACATTGCTGCGTCACCTCAAGGACACACGTAATGTCAACGGTTACGGTATCGAAATCGACCATGACCATGTCGTGCAATGCATCAACAAGGGGGTGAATGTTATCCAGGCCGACCTTGATGCCGGCCTGTCCGACTTTGATGCCGACAGCTTCGAATACGTGGCGATGACCCAGGCCCTGCAGGCCGTCAACTACCCGGACAAGCTGATCAGGGAAATGCTGCGTGTCGGCCGTGAAGGCATTGTCACCTTCCCCAACTTCGGCCACTGGAAGGCACGCCTGCAGCTCGGCTTTGGGGGCCGTATGCCGGTGACCTCTACCCTGCCCAACGAGTGGTACAACACGGAAAACATTCATTTGTGCACACTGACGGACTTTGAGCAGCTGTGTGACAAACTCGGCATCGAGGTTATCGAACGCACCGTGGTGGATGCGAAGCACCGTTCCAGCTTTGGCATGCGCCTGCTGCCGAACCTGCTCGGTGAGGTTGCAATTTATCGTTTCCGAAGAAAATAAGGGGATACACCCGTGATTATCTGGCTGCAACGCCTCGTTTGTCTGGCCGGCTTTGGCATTATCCTTGCGATGCTGGTCTATTACAGTGTCGTACACCACGGTGCTACCGAGGCAGTGGCGGAGGCACAATATAGCCTGGTCGAGACCATGCTTATCTATGTTGGTGGCTGCCTGCTGTTATTCATCACCGGCCTCCCCCAATTCTTGTGGAAGACGGACCGGCATCCCTTCTGGCAGAAAGCCTATCTGGTAGGTCTTGTTGCCAGTTTCCCTGGCCTCGGGCTTGGGCTGATGCTGATCGTCAGCCAGCTGCCGAAGTGATCAGATGACTCCCCGGCTAGCAACATTTATTACTGCTGCGTTATGGCAAAACAGGTAGTTTATTCAGTCATCGATTCACCATTGCACCCGAATTTTTCATCGCTTTACGAAAAACTCGGACTGCAAGAGATCAAACTGACCTCGCAACGAAAGGCGATGGGTGAACTGAAAAAAAACCGGCCGGATTATGTGGTCGCAGATTTTCTGTATGGCTACGGTAACAACTACGCTGGCATCAACCTGAGCAATCTCGACGTATTCCTGCGCAGCCTGCAAAAATATGCACCTGAAGCAAAAGTGATCGTACTGGCGGAAAAAGAGGAACGGCAATTCGTCGACAAGCTCGGCGAACTGTTCCCGCTACACGGCGTGCTCGTCCATCCCGTACAAGAAGCCGACATCGCCGCGTTACTGCCGGGCTAGTCACGTCCCGCCTGCTCCTCGGCAAGGCGTTGCCGTTCGCGGGCCTTGCCCGAGAAGGTCACGTACAACGTGAGCAGGATAGCCGGGAGGCCGAGCACGGCGGCATAGGTGAAAAAGAACACGTAACCCTGGGCCTCGACCACGATCCCGGAAAAACCACCGAGAAACTTCGCCGGCAGGGTCATCAGGGAACTGAACAGCGCGTACTGCGTGGCCGTGTAGTTACCGCTGGTCAGGCTGGACAGGTAGGCAATAAACGCCGAGGTCGCCAGGCCACCCGAGAAATTATCCGCGCTGATCACGACTGCCAGCCACAGGCGATCCGGGCCAAGCGTGGCAAGATAGGCAAACAACAGGTTGGTAACAGCAACGAGGATCGCGCCGATGACCAGCGGCCGGAACACGCCATAGCGCACGACGAACACGCCGCCGAGGGCGGCGCCGAAGATGGTCATGAAGAAACCGAAGATCTTCGAGATGTTGGCGATATCCGGCTTGGAAAAACCGAGGTCAAGATAAAACGGGTTGGCCATGACACCCATCGTGATATCCGAGATGCGGTACACGCCGACCAGCAGCAGGATCAGTAGCGCAAGCTTGCCATAACGCGAAAAGAAATCGACAAACGGGCTGACCACAGCATACCCGAACCAGGCCTGCAGGCGTTGCAGACCATTCGGTGCATGGGCCAGTTGCGCCAAACTGTCAGAGACCGCCTGTTCGCGCTGTCGTACAACGTCACTGACGACATGTTCCGGTTCCTGGACCAGCAGGACTGTCACCATCCCCACACTCACACACGCTGCCATGACCAGGTACGTGATCGACCAGTCAGTATATTCCGCAATATAAAATGCACCGGCACCGGCAACGAGCAAGGCAACACGGTAACCCAGGATATACATGGCCGACATCGCGCCCTGGTATTCCTTGTCGACGGCCTCGATGCGGTAGGCGTCGAGGGCGACGTCCTGCGTCGCCGAGGAAAACGCGACGAGCAGCGCAAACAGCGCAATGCCCGCAAGATCGGCACGGGGATCGATCACAGCCATACCCATCAGGCCAACGGCAATACCGGTTTGTGCAGCCAGCATCCAGCCGCGCCGCTTGCCCAAAATACGTGTCAGCAAGGGGAACGGCAGGCGATCGATGACCGGTGCCCAGATCACCTTGATCGAATAGGTAATGCCGACCCAGCTGAAAAAACCGATGGTGGCGCGACTGATATCGGCCTCGGTCAGCCAGGCTGACAACGTCGAGAACACGAGCAGAAACGGCAGCCCCGCGGAAAAACCCAGGAACAGCATCGCGAATACACGCGGCCGCGTATAGACGAGAAAGGCCTCTTTCCAGCTGTGCGGGTGATTGGCTTGCGTAGTCACGGAATATCTTTGGCTTGTTTTCGCCAGTGTAGCATGAGTGCCGGCCGTGTGACTGGACGCCAATATGGTTCGCGTTTACATTGAGTAGAGGCAATGTCGTAGTGGAGCAACGATGTACTACTGGTTATGGGCAGGGGTGTTCGCCGTTGTGTTTGCCTGGTCAGTTGTCAACCCGGCTGATTACGAGATCTGGTTTCTCGAAACGTTCCCGGCCATGATTGGCGTGGCCCTTATGGCCCTGACCCGGCAGCGCTTTCCGCTCACACCGCTACTGTATGTGTTGATCCTCGGCCACTGCATCGTGCTGCTTGTCGGCGGGCATTACACCTATGCCGAGGTGCCACTGTTTAACTGGATACGGGATACCTTCGAGCACACGCGCAATAATTACGACAAGGTCGGACATTTCGTGCAGGGCTTCGTGCCGGCCATGGTCGCGCGTGAACTCGTGATTCGCCTGAAGCTCATTAACGGGCGTGCCTGGCAGGCCTTTTTCATTATCTGCACCTGTCTGGCCATCAGTGCCTTTTACGAATTGATCGAATGGTGGGTGGCACTGGCCAGTGAAGAGGCTGCCGAGGCCTTCCTTGGCACACAGGGCTACGCCTGGGACACGCAAAGCGACATGGGCTACGCCCTGTATGGCGCTGTGATCGCGTTGCTGGTAATGTCGCGCCTGCATGACCGGCAACTGCAACGGGTAGCCTGAACAATGGCGAACACAATGAACACGAATACCGTCAACAAGAACGCAACATTTATCACCCTCATCAGCTGGGTGTTCATTCTCATCGGTGGCTTCATCGCGCTGGGCACACTCATGCAAAGCCTGATGCTGACCTTCCTGTATTCCAACGAGGAGTTTGCCGCGGCCATGGAGTTATCCAGCAAGGACATGCCGGCCCAGGCCGCCTTCATGCTCGATCACATCCGGAGCATTTCCTGGTCGGCATTTGCCGTCGCCGCGCTGCTGGTCACCGCCAGTATCGGTATGCTGCGCCGGAAAAACTGCGCGCGCCTGCTGTTCATCGGCATGATGTGGCTGTTTGCGGTGGTGACCGTGACGATGGCCGTGGTGCAGCTTGGTTACCTCGGCAACCTGTCCGCCGGGAAAGACCTGCCGGCAGGATTCACCAAGCTCATGCAGGCCACCAAGCTGATGAGCCTGCTATTCGGCATTGGCCTGGGCGTGCTGTTCGGCTGGCTGGGCTGGAAACTGGGTCGGCCGGCGATCAAGGCCGAATTCCGGGCAAATGCCGACTGATTACAGCTCGATATCGTAATCAATCGTCAGCGGCGCGTGATCGGAAAACCACTTGTCCTTGTAGATACGTGCCTTGCACACCTTGTCCTCCAGCCCCGGGGTAATGACATGGTAGTCAATCCGCCAGCCGACGTTCTTTGCCCGCGCCTGGCCACGGTTTGACCACCACGTGTATTGTTCGGGGCGTTGATCGACAACGCGGAAGGCATCGACGTAACCGGTTTTTGTGAACAGCGTTTCCATCCATTCCCGCTCGACGGGCGTGCAACCTGAATTCTTCTGGTTGCTCTTGAAGTTCTTGATGTCGATTTCCTTGTGCACCGTATTCCAGTCGCCGCAGATGATGTATTCGCGGCGCTTGCGGCGCATGGCCTTGAGCTCGTCCATCATGCGCTCCATGAAGGCCAGTTTGCGCTGCTGGCGCTCCTCGCTGGCCGAGCCCGACGGCAGGTAGAATGACACGACGCTGAGTTTGCCGAAGTCAGCCTGGATCCAGCGACCCTCGTTATCGACCGGGTCCCAGCCCAGTCCCGTGGTGACCCTGTCCGGTTCACGGCGCGCGTAGAGCGCCACGCCGCTGTAGCCCTTTTTTTCTGCATCGAAGTAATAGCAGTGGAACGGCTTCGGGTAAAACGTGCCGTTATCGAGCTGGTGCTCCTGTGCCTTGGTCTCCTGCAGGCACACCACGTCGGCGCGTTGCCGCTTCAACCAGTCGTAAAACCCCTTTCTCTGTGCTGCCCGGATACCGTTTACATTTACCGAGATAACCCGCATGCGTTTCAACCTTGTCTGTCAGCGTGTATGATAGCGCGCCATAGCATTCCACAGATTCAGACAGATTTATACATCATGAAAGATTATCAACGCGCCTTCCTCGATTTTGCGATTGCCACGGGTGTGCTGTGTTTCGGTGAGTTCACACTGAAATCCGGCCGGGTCAGCCCGTATTTTTTCAATAGCGGCCTGTTCAATAGCGGTGAGAGTCTCGCCAAACTCGGTCGCTATTATGCCCAGGCAATTACCGATGCCGGGATCGAGTTCGACTGCATGTTCGGCCCGGCCTACAAGGGCATCCCGCTGGTCAGTACGGCCAGCGTCGCGCTGTATGATCACCATGGTCGCAACGTACCGTATGTCTTCAATCGCAAGGAAACCAAGGACCATGGCGAGGGCGGCATGACCGTCGGCGCGAAACTCGAAGGCCGGGTCCTGATTATCGATGACGTGATCTCGTCCGGCATGTCGGTGGATGAGTCGGTAGAGATCATCAAGGCCGCCGGTGCCACCCCGGCCGGCGTGGCGATTTCACTCGACCGCATGGAACGCGGCCTAGACAGCGATTTGTCTGCCGTGCAATCGGTCGAGCAGCGCCACGGCATCAAGGTAGCAAGTATCGTCACCCTCGATGACCTGGTGACCTATCTCGAAGACAAACCGGATGATGCTGACGCGCTGGAGCGGATCCGGGCCTACCGTGAGCAATACGGTTTGAATCAATAATGGTGTAGGTCGGATTAGTGAGCGAACGTAATCCGACAATGCTGGATCGCATCGGATTACGTCGTGTTACTCCTAATCCGACCTGCGTGATTAACCCAGTATCAGCTTCAGCCCCACGGCAATGGTGATCACTTCATAAATACGCTTGATCCAGCGGTTGCCTTTGACAATCGCCAGGTGCGCGCCGAGATAGCCACCCAGTAATGAACCGAGTAGCAGTGCCGGCAACCAGTCCCACTTGATCTCGCCGAGCCAGCCGAGTGTCACCGCGCCCGTGCCGTTCCAGAACACCCCGACCAGGATCAGCGTATAGGCCACGGCACGCCGGTAATCGAGACCGAACCAGCGCACCAGCCACAGGGTCACGAACAGGCCGGTACCCGAGGTCAGGGAGCCGTTCAGGACACCGATCACAAACAGTACGCCGCCGCCCAGCAGAAAGCCGCTGCGGTCGCGGTGTGACGGCGTATGCCCGAGACCAAGCCCCGGCTTCAGCCACGAGTACACACCGAGCCCGAGCGTGAGGACACCCAGTGCCAGCTGCGCGAGCCGGTCCGGCACATCGAGGATCAGGGTTGCGCCGAGCACGACACCGGGCAGACCGGCAGCCAGAATAAACAGCGCGAAACGGCGTTCCAGTGCATCTTCACGCAGATGCCGGACTGTCGCCCCCACGCCGAGTGCAACACTCGCGACCTTGTGCGTGGCCAACGCGACGGCAAACGGCAGACCCAGGAAGATCAGGGCGGGAAGCTGGATCAATCCTGCGCCACCACCGGCAAAGGCGGAAAACAGGTTCGCCAGCAACGAGATAACGAACAGGACAAGCTGTTCAAACATGCTTTGTGTCCAGCTGTGACATGGTTCGCGGCCGGAGAACCCCTGCAGGCGGCATAATGACTAACACGTAGACGCCGTCTATACTGAATTGATAAATCAATGATGCCTCACTCTAACAGGGTTGTACCATGACAGAAATGCGCTTACTGACCACGACACTGACCATCCTCCTGCTGGCCAGCAGCCAGCTGCAAGCCGGCAAGATCAAATGCTGGACCAATAACGAGGGCATTCGTGAATGTGGCAATGTCGTGCCGCCGGAGTATGCACAAAAAGGGCATGAAGTACTGAACCGGCAGGGCGTGACCGTAGATAAAGTCGAGCGCGCCAAGACCCCGGAAGAACTGGCCGAAGCGAAGCGGCTCGCCGCCATCAAGGCCGAGGAAGATCGGTTGCGCAAAGAACAGGAAAACCGTGACCGGGTATTATTGCATACCTTCAGCAGTGAAGATGAAATCATCATGGCGCGTGATGGCAAGATCACGGCACTGAAAACCGAAATTCGCCTGACCAAGAAGAGCATGGCAAAGACACAGGAACGCCTTGATGCCCTGCTCAAACAGGCCGCCAACCTCGAACGGGCCGGCAAACCGGTACCGGAAAAACTTGCTGGCGATATCAAGACGGCCACGGAGCAGGTGGACGAATACCGTGCCTTTATCAGCACGAGGCAATCAGAACAGGACCGTATCAAGGCGCAGTTTGACAATGACATGACGCGTTACAAACTGCTCAAATCAGGCAAGGTGCGGCGGCCGCCCCTGAAAACCCCGGAAACGGCAAAAGCCAGGTAAGTATCGCTTCAGCCAAACAGGGCAGCTGATAATTGCTGCCATTGTGCCGGCCAGCCCTCCAGCGGCGCGCGTCTGAAGCCGTTCCGCAAAAACTGGTGCATATGACCTTCGACCACCGCGAGCAACAGGCGCGCCTGTGCCTGGATCTCTTCATCAGAGCGCTGCTCACCCTGTACCCTGCCCTCGCGCAGTATTTGTTTGAACTGGGTTTCCAGACGTTCGAAAAATTGCGCAGTGCGCTCGCGCAGACGCTCGTGTTCGCCGGTAAGGGCGTCACCGATAAGGATGCGGGTCATGCCCGGATTCTTGCCGGCAAAACCGAGCAATACAGCGAGCACTTTTTCACAACGTACGCGTGTATCCCTGTCTTCCGACATGATGCGATTCACCAGGCCAAACACCGTATCCTCGATGAACTCGATCAGGGCATCGAACATTTTCGCTTTGCTCGGAAAATGACGGTACAGGGCCGCCTCGCTCACACCCACACCCCGGGCCAGTTGCGCGGTCGTAATGCGCTTGCCGGGATTGGCCTCAAGTTCGCGCACGAGCGCCTCGAGGATCAACTGGCGGCGTGGAACAGGTTTATCACTCAAGGCTAGCCCCTCTTCAGGATTTTACCCATCAGTCATGAAACGTCGTTAACAGTTTCATGACTTGATTAAGGTACCGACACCTTCATCCGTGAAAATCTCCAGCATCACGGCATGTTCGACCCGGCCATCGATGATGTGCGCAGTCTTCACACCACCACGCACGGCATCCAGTGCGCTTTTGATCTTCGGCAGCATGCCGCCATGGATCGTACCATTGGCAATGAGTTCATCGACCTGTTGTGCAGAAAGCCCGGTGAGTAACTTGCCATCCTTGTCGAGCAGGCCCTCGGTATTGGTCAGCAACAGGAGCTTTTCCGCACCCAGAGTTTCGGCCAGCTTGCCGGCAACAAGATCGGCATTGATGTTATAGGACTGGCCGTCTTCCCGGCCAATCCCGATCGGCGCAATCACGGGAATAAAATCGCCGTGCACGAGCATGTCGACGACCGAGATATTGATACTCTCGACCTCGCCTACATGCCCGATGTCGATGATCTCGGGGGCATCGAATTCCGGGTTGTCACGTTTGACCTGGAGCTTGCGGGCGCAGATCAAATCCCCGTCCTTGCCGGTCAGACCCACCGCGTGGCCACCATGCCGGTTGATGAGGTTGACGATCTCCTTGTTTACCAGCCCGCCCAGCACCATTTCGACGACATCCATGGTCTCGCTGTCGGTGACCCGCATGCCCTCGATAAATTTGCTTTCCTTGCCGATCTTTTTCAGCAGCTCGCCTATCTGCGGGCCACCGCCGTGCACGACCACCGGGTTCAGACCCACCAGTTTCATGAGCACAATGTCACGGGCAAAACCCGCCTTGAGCTTTTCGTCGACCATGGCATTGCCGCCATACTTGACGACAATGGTCTTGCCGGCAAACCGCTGTATATACGGCAAGGCCTCGCCCAGTACTCGGGCAATATTCATCGCGGCATCGGGTTTAATGCTCATGCTGCTTTCCCAGAAAACATTTTATTAGACGTATTGCGCGCGATTATACGCGAGTTTGGCAAAAACGCATTGTTGTGACTCAGAATGGCAGTTCGAGTTTGTCGTTCACCGCAAGCATCTGGGTACGGAAAACACCCTTGATCCGATCAAGTGCCTCCTGGCTGTCCGCCTCGAAGCGCAGCACAAGTACCGGCGTGGTATTCGACGCGCGTACCAGCCCCCAGCCATCGGTAAACTCCGCACGCAAACCATCAATAGTGATTACCCTGGCATCCTCGAACCGTGCCTTGTCAATGAATTGCTGCATAAAGGCATGATGTTCACCCTCATTCATGTGCACATGCAGCTCCGGGGTATTGATGCTGTCAGGCAACGCCGCAAACACATTCTTGACGGGGCCGCCCTGGCTCTTCGGGCCTAGCAACTCGAGTAACCGTGCCGCCGCGTACATGGCATCATCAAAGCCGTACCAGCGATCCTTGAAGAACATGTGGCCACTCATCTCGCCGGCGAAGGGCGCACTGGTCTCCTGCATCTTCTTCTTGATCAACGAATGACCGGTATTCCACATGATCGGTTTGCCGCCATGCTTCTCGATCTCGCTGGCAAGGTGCTTTGAGCATTTCACATCAAAAATGATCTCGGTGCCGGGGTTACGCTTCAGGATATCTGCAGCAAACAACATCATGAGTCGATCCGGCCAGATGATATTACCGTCACTCGTGACCACGCCGAGCCGGTCACCATCACCATCAAAGGCAAACCCGATATCTGCCTGGTGGGCCTGCACTGCGTCGCGCAGGGCCTGCAGATTCTCCGGCCGGCTCGGGTCCGGGTGGTGATGCGGGAAATTGCCGTCGACTTCACTGTACAGTTCCAGTACCTCGCAGCCCATCGTCCTGAACAGCTTCGGCGCCACCACACCGGCCACACCGTTGCCGCAATCCACGACAATCTTGAATGGCCGCAACAACATGATGCGCCCGGCAATACGCTCTATATAGTCCTCGATGATATCGAGCGTTTCGAGCTTGCCGCCGTCGCGGATAACGTCTTGCTGCTCAATACGCTGGCGTAAATTCTGTATATCGGCGCCGGCCAGTGTCCTATAGCCGATCACCATCTTCAGGCCGTTATAGCCTGGGGGGTTATGACTACCGGTCAACATAACACCCGTGCCCTGCGCCTTTTCCCAGGCTGCGTAATACAATACCGGCGTAGGCACCATGCCGATATCCAGCGCATTGATACCACTGGCAGTCAACCCTTCAAGCAGGGCACGCATGAGTTGTGGCCCCGAATTGCGGCCATCACGGCCGACGGCAATAGTATTCTCTCCGCGCGCCTGTGCCTCGCTGCCCAGTGCCAGACCAATCTGGCGCACGACCTCCTCAGTCAGGCTCTCGCCGACCATGCCCCGAATGTCATAGGCCTTGAAGATTGCCGGATCGAGTGCGGGAGTTGCCGTGGCAGGCTCTGCTGCGGCCTGCTCATCAGATACAACAATGAGCCCCTCGCTTTCCTGGAACATGACGTCTTCGACCATGTCTTCCGCTGTCGTGGTTTGTTCGGCC
>JASFME010000021.1:0-17299 GCA_050117725.1 Granulosicoccaceae bacterium
CGAGATCCAGCCCGGTATCGTGTTTCGTGCCACGCAGGGCCGCAACCATGCTTTCCGTTGGTGCATGCGAGGCGCCACCGGAGAAAGCGGAAATAGCGGTATCGATATGCCGGCAGCCATTCAGGACCGATGCAATATGGTTCATGCTCGACATGCCGGCAGTGTCATGTGAATGTTGCTGTACCGGTATACTCACGGCCTTATTAATCGCCTTCGTCAGTGCGCCGGCCACGAGCGGGGTCAACAACCCGGCCATGTCCTTGACGGCGATGCTGTCGCAGCCCATCTCTTCGAGCTCTTTGGCCATTGCCACGAATTGCTCGATACCATGCACCGGACTCGTGGTAAAACAAATCGCCCCTTGTGCATGTTTACCGTGTTTCTTTACCTCATCGATCGAGACACGCAGGTTGCGCAGGTCATTCATCGCATCGAAAATACGGAATACATCGATGCCGTTGTCCGCCGCCTTCTTGACAAAGGCCTGCACGACATCATCGGAATAATGGCGGTAGCCGAGCAGATTCTGGCCGCGCAACAACATTTGTGTGCGTGTATTCGGCAGGGCCTCGCGCAGTTTTCGCAAACGTTCCCACGGATCCTCTTTCAGGAAGCGCAGGCAACTGTCATAAGTGGCACCGCCCCACATCTCCAGTGACCAGAAACCCACCTGGTCGAGACGCTTGCAGACCGGCAACATGTCATCCAGTCGCATACGCGTCGCGATCAGTGACTGGTGTGCATCGCGCAAGATGGTGTCGGTGATGTAGACCTTGTCTGTCATGCTCGTTTCCTGTGCCTAGGCAGTCATGTGTGCGGCGACCGCTGCGGCAATGGCCGCGGCCAGTTCACGGGGTGGTCGTCGCACGGAGTAATCAATCAGCTCGGGGTGTTGTTCGACGAAACTTGTGTCAAACCTCGCATTACGGAAATCCCCGGATTTGAGGATTTCCTGGTAATAGGGAATAGTGGTCTTCACGCCGTAAACCCCCATGTCATCCAGTGCACGCAGGCCACGGGCAATCACAGCATCCCAGTCAAGTGCCCAGACGATCAGTTTTGCGCACATCGAATCGTAATAGGGGGGAATGACATAGCCGGTGTAAATGGCCGCATCGGTGCGGACCCCCGGCCCGCCCGGCGCAAAGTAGCGCGTAATGCGGCCAAACGAGGGCAGAAAGTCGTTTTTCGGATCCTCGGCATTGATACGAAACTGGATCGCATAGCCGCGCTTCTGGATTTGATCCTGGGTATAGGCCAATGATTCACCCGCCGCGATCCGGATTTGTTCCCGGACGATATCAACGCCCGTGATCTCCTCGGAAATCGTATGTTCGACCTGCAGCCGTGTGTTCATCTCCATGAAATAGGCGTTATTGTCGTGGTCGAGCAGGAATTCAACGGTGCCGGCATTCTCGTAGCCGACCGTTTTTACCGCGCGCACGGCCAACTCGCACAATTCCTGCCGCTTGGCATCGTCAAGCTGTGGCGAGGGGGCGATTTCAATGAGTTTCTGGTGACGACGCTGAATCGAGCAATCGCGCTCGTACAGGTGAATGGCGTTACCCTGACTGTCGGCGAGGACCTGGACTTCGATGTGCCGGGGATTAACCACACATTTCTCAAGGAATATATCAGCATTGCCGAACGCCTTGGTGACCTCGGAGATCACGCGATCATACTGGCGGCGCAGGTCTTCGGCCGATTCACAGCGGCGGATACCGCGCCCGCCACCGCCAGCACTGGCCTTGAGCATGACCGGATAGCCAATCTCATCAGCCAGGGCAAGGGCTTCCTCGAGGCTGGCGAGATTGCCTTTGCTGCCAGGCGTGACCGGGATCCCGGCCGCGATCATGGCGGCACGGGCCTCGGTTTTGTCGCCCATACTGCGGATGACGTCGGCTGACGGCCCGATAAATCTTACACCTCTGCGTGAACAAATCTCTGCAAGTTCCGGATTTTCCGACAAAAACCCATAACCAGGATGCAGAGCATCACAGCCCGTGGCGACAGCGAGATTAACGAGCCGGTGGGCATTCAGGTAGCCGGAGATACTGTCCGGGCCGATATTGTAGGCCTCGTCCGCCTTGCGAACGTGCAGGGCATGGCGATCCGGATCGGCATAGATCGCCACCGATTTAATGCCCATTTCAGCACAGGCGCGCACGATTCTGACCGCGATTTCACCGCGGTTGGCAATGAGAATTTTTCTTATCAAGCGACTGTCCGCCGTTACGTGAACCTCAAATCGGCGACATCTGCCTGGCCACCGAAGCCGAGTAGCCATTGAAGGCAATGGGCGGGGTAAAGTCAAGCCAGGCCGGGGCACGAATCTGACGGAACACCGCGATTTATCTTGGTTTTTTCTTTGACAGCAGGGGGGTACGCGGCTATTATGCGCGGCCTATGACGGACCGGCTACCGGTGCATATCGACCCCCTGCGGCTCGCGAACCAGGGGCGCGCATTTTCAGGGCAACTTGCACTGGACAGTCTGCCACGCTTGCAGGGCATGATGGCCTCGCATGAAGGCGGGATTAGCGCCGAGATCGTGTTCACTCACGACAAGCGCGACCGCCCGGTCATGCAGGGGCAATTACGGGGTCAGCTCGTACTGACCTGCCAGCGGTGCCTGCAGGATATGCAGTGGCCCGTCGAAGTGGATTTTGAGCTCGTCATCATTGAGGCGGATCGTTTTGACAGCGAGACCGATGATGAAAGTGATGAGGTGCTTGTAGTCGAGTCGACGCCGATGGTACTCGCCGACATTATTGAGGATGAACTCATGTTGTCGCTGCCGATTGTACCGATGCATGATCTCGAGCACTGTCCCTCCGCAAAATATGTCCATGCGGAAACAGATGAGGAAGAGGGCGAAGCCGACAAGCCGAACCCGTTTGCCGTACTGGCAGATTTGAAACGTAAAGACGACTGAGCAGGAGTTAACGGTAATGGCCGTACAAAAGAATCGCATGACACCTTCAAAACGCGGCATGCGTCGTTCGCATGATTCGCTGGGCAACCCGACCCTGTCGATTGAACCAACTACCGGTGAAACACACCGCCGCCATCACGTCAGCGCCGATGGTTTTTATCGCGGTCGCAAGGTGGTTCCGGGCCAGAACGATTGATTAAATCGTCTATAGCCAGGTTTCCCGGCTATAGAGGGTTTGATATTTTACTGAATATGCCGGTGTGGTTCGCCGCACCGGCATATCTGATCCCGGTCACGAATAATATTTAATCAATCCCCGCAACCGGTCAGGAAAGCAGACATGTCCGCATCAATGACAATCTCTCTCGATGCGATGGGCGGAGACTTCGGTCCAGAGGTCATCGTGCCCGCAGCCATACGTGCCCACGACAGAAACCCCGACCTGCATCTGATCCTCGTCGGTGACGAAGCTGTTGTCTCTGATTGCCTGAAACACGCCGGTCGTGAGCCGTCCGAACGGCTGTCCATCCACCACGCCTCGCAGCAGGTCGAAATGGATGAGTTGCCATCGCATGCCTTGCGCAACAAGAAAGATTCCTCGATGCGTGTTGCCATCAATCTCGTCAAGGAAGGTAAGGCCGATGCCGTGGTCAGTGCCGGTAACACCGGCGCACTCATGGCGACCGCACGTTTTGTCCTGAAGATGTTGTCCGGGGTGGATCGCCCTGCGATCTGTTCAACACTGCCGACAATAAAAGGTTTTACCCACATGCTCGATCTCGGCGCCAATGTCGATGCGAGCGCAGACAGCCTGTTCGAGTTTGCCGTGATGGGTTCCATCCTGGCCAGTGCCGATAGCGATATCGAAAACCCGACAGTCGGTTTGCTCAATATCGGCGAGGAAGAGATCAAGGGCAATGAACGCGTCAAGGAAGCGGGCCGCATGTTGCGGGATTCTTCGTTGAATTACATAGGTTATGTCGAGGGCGATGATATTTACTATGGCAAGGCCGACGTGGTTGTTTGCGACGGCTTTATCGGCAACATTGCGCTGAAGGCCAGTGAAGGCGTGGCCAAAATGGTTTCACATAAAATGCGCGAGGCATTTTTACGCAACCTGTACAGCAAGTTCGCCGCACTGATTGCCAAACCCGTGCTAAAGCGATTTCGCCGCGAACTCGACCCGCGCCGCTATAATGGCGCCAGCCTGCTGGGTCTGCAGGGAATTTGTATAAAAAGCCACGGTGGTGCGGATGCATTGGCATTCGAAACGGCCATCCGCCAGGCAATGATTGAAGTGCACAACCGCGTGCCAGAGAAGATCAGCGAGCACCTCGAGTCGCTGCTGGCTGAAGGGCGAGAGAATTGATGTATTCACGTATCAAAGGCACCGGCAGTTACCTGCCCGAAAAGATTTTAACCAATGCCGACCTTGAGAAGATGGTCGACACCACCGACGAGTGGATCACCGATCGTACCGGTATCAAGGAACGGCATATTGCTGGCGACGATCAAACGACCTGTGATCTGAGTGAACAGGCTGCACGCAATGCCATGCAGGCAGCCGGCGTCGGCCCGGATGATATCGATCTGATCATCGTTGCGACCACGACACCGGATCGCGTATTCCCGAGTACCGCCTGCCTGTTGCAGGACAAACTGGATATTCACGGTTGTGCGGCATTTGATGTACAGGCTGTTTGCACCGGTTTCGTGTATGCGCTTGGCATCGCTGACAAATTCATCAAGGCCGGTGGTATCCGCCATGCACTGGTGATTGGCGCCGAAACCATGTCCCGTATTACCGACTGGAGCGACCGCAACACCTGCGTGTTGTTTGGTGACGGTGCCGGCGCGGTCGTACTCGAAGCCAGCGAACAGCCGGGGATTCTTTCCACGCACCTGCATGCCGACGGCAAGTACGAAGATCTGCTCACTGTTGATGGTGGTGTGTCTACCGATTATGACAGGATCGTCGAGGGCACGGCCTTCATGCGCATGAAGGGCAATGAGGTCTTCAAGATGGCGGTGAACACGCTGGGCCGTATCGTTGATGAAACGCTGGCCGCCAACAACATGAAGAAAAAAGACATCAACTGGCTGGTACCGCACCAGGCCAATATCCGTATTATCAACGCGACGGCCAGGAAACTGAACATGGACAAGAATCATGTCGTGGTCACAGTCGACAAACATGGCAACACCTCGGCGGCATCGGTACCGATGGCGCTCGATGTCGCCGTGCGTGACGGCCGCATTCAGCGCGGTGAAACAATTTTACTGGAGGCCTTTGGTGGCGGGTTCACCTGGGGCTCTGCGTTAATCAAGTATTGAGGTTGTTATGTCTGCTGCATTTGTTTTTCCGGGACAGGGCTCGCAATCAGTGGGTATGCTGGCCGCATTGGCAGAAAGCTTCCCGGTGGTAACTGAAACCTTTGCCGAAGCAAGCGACGCACTTGGCTATGACCTGTGGGCGCTCGTGCAAAATGGTCCGGAAGCCGACCTGAACAAAACCGATCACACCCAGCCTGCGATGTTGACGGCGGGTGTCGCCACCTGGCGTGCCTGGCTGGCGCAGGGCGGCACAAGTCCTGCGGTCATGGCCGGCCACAGTCTCGGTGAATACTCGGCGCTGGTCTGCGCCGGGGCAATGTCCTTGACCGACGCGGTCACACTGGTTGCTGATCGCGGCCGCTTCATGCAGGAAGCCGTGCCGGAAGGTGAGGGTGCGATGGCGGCGATCCTCGGCCTCGACGATGACGCCGTGATCAAGGTCTGTGTGGATAACGCCAACGGCGATGTATTGTCCGCCGTAAACTTCAATTCACCGGGCCAGGTAGTCATTGCCGGCAACAAACCGGCGGTAGAACGTGCCGCCGCTGCGGCGAAAGAGGCCGGTGCAAAACGTGCACTGGTGTTACCGGTGAGCGTGCCGTCACATTGTGCACTCATGGCACCGGCAGCAAAACGCCTGGCAGAGCGCCTGGCCGGCATCGATATCAATACACCCGGCATCCCGGTCATCAATAATGCCGATGTTGCCAGCCCGACTGCTGCCGACGCGATCCGCGCCGCGCTCGTCAAGCAACTCGACCACCCGGTGCGCTGGGTGGAAACCATTAACAAAATGGCCGATGACGATGTGGATACCGTTATCGAGTGCGGACCGGGCAAGGTACTGGTTGGCCTGAACAAGCGCATTAACAAACAAATGCAGGCCTTGCCTGTGTTTGATGCGGACACCTTGCAGGCCGCGCTTGACGCCTGCAGTTGATCGACAGGGGACAGAGCTAATGGCAATGCTGGATGGAGAAATCGCACTGGTGACCGGCGCAAGCCGCGGCATCGGTAAATGTATTGCGCTGGCACTCGGTGCGGAAGGCGCAATCGTGATAGGGACCGCGACATCGGACAGGGGTGCGGAAGCGATCTCTGCCTATCTGAAAGAAGCAGGCACCAACGGTGAAGGCATGAACCTGAACGTGACCGATAGCGAAAGCATCGATAACGTCCTCAAGGCCATTGCCGACAAGTACGGTGCGCCGGGTATCCTCGTGAATAACGCCGGCATTACCCGGGACAACCTGCTCATGCGTATGAAGGATGAGGAGTGGGACGACATCATCAATACCAACCTGAAATCCGTGTACCGCATGAGCAAGGCCGTGCTGCGGCCCATGATGAAGGCGCGCAAGGGGCGCATCATCAGCATTGCCTCGGTCGTCGGCGCCAGCGGTAACGCCGGGCAGACCAACTATGCCGCCGCCAAGGCCGGTATTTTCGGCTTCAGCAAGTCACTGGCACGCGAAGTTGGTGCGCGTGGCATTACTGTGAACGCGGTCGCACCAGGCTTTATTGATACCGACATGACCAGGGTCCTGCCGGAAGACACGAAGGCCGCCTTGCTTGGCCAGATCCCGCTGGGACGCCTTGGCCAGCCCGAAGAAGTCGCCGCTGCAGTCGTATTCCTGGCCTCGCCGGGTGCCGCCTATATCTCCGGCGAGACCCTGCATGTCAACGGCGGCATGTACATGGCCTGATTTGTTCGAATTTTTGTTTATTTATTAATGTGTTATCAATTCTGGCATCCGCGTGTGGTTTTCACTACAATACCGACCGCGGCTTGTAATGCCGGTATTTTTTGGAGGAAATATACGTCATGAGTACTGTTGAAGAACGCGTCAAGAAGATCGTAGTTGAGCAATTGGGTGTGAAAGAAGACGAAGTCACTAACGAAGCCTCTTTCGTTGACGATCTGGGCGCTGACTCACTGGACACGGTTGAACTGGTTATGGCCCTTGAAGAAGAATTCGAGACCGAAATACCGGACGAGGAAGCCGAAAAGATCACTACGGTTCAGCAGGCGATCGACTACGTCACCGCCAACGCTGGCTGATCGGGTCAGGACTGACCAACAAAGTATTATGGCCGCTTCTCCAGAGGAGGCGGCCATTCCTTTTTTGTGGCATACGCGGAAATTCTCCGCCAGCTATGAACAATAACGCGGGAGCGCATCGTGACTAACAGACGTGTCGTCGTCACAGGTTTGGGTATCGTTTCGCCGGTAGGTAACAACGTCAAGGATGCATGGCACAACATCCTGGCCGGCAAGAGCGGGATTACACCCATCACGCATTTTGATGCATCAGAATTCGCTACCACATTCAGCGGTTCGGTGCGTGACTTTGACGTCACCGAATACATGTCGAAAAAAGATGCCCGAAAGATGGACACTTTTATCCATTACGGCATTGCTGCCGCCACCCAGGCTTTTGATGACTCCGGCCTCGAAGTCACCGATGAGAACGCGCACCGCATGGGCGTATTCATCGGCTCCGGCATCGGCGGTCTGCCCGGCATTGAAGAAGGGCACAACGCCTATCTGAAGGGCGGTCCACGCAAGATTTCACCGTTCTTCGTGCCAAGCAACATTATTAACATGATCTCCGGCAACTTCTCGATCATGAAAGGCCTGAAGGGCCCGAACCTTGCCATCGTCACGGCCTGTACCACCGGTACGCACAGTATTGGCGATGCCGGGCGCATGATCGTGCACGGTGATGCCGATGTCATGGTTGCCGGCGGTGCCGAGTTTGCCACCTCGCCAATGGGCCTCGGCGGTTTCTGCGCGGCACGCGCCCTGTCCTCACGCAACGATTCACCGGAAACCGCGAGCCGTCCGTGGGATATTGACCGTGACGGTTTTGTGCTTGGCGACGGTGCCGGCGTGGTCGTGCTTGAAGAATATGAACATGCCAGGGCGCGTGGTGCGAAGATTTACTGTGAACTTGCCGGCTTTGGTATGAGTGGTGACGCCTATCACATGACGGCACCGTCGGAAGGTGGTGACGGGGCGAAGCGCTGCATGGATAATGCGCTCGGCTTTGCCGGTATCAATACGGATGAAGTCGATTACATCAATGCCCATGGCACTTCGACACCGGCCGGCGATCTTGCCGAGACACTCGCTGTGAAGGGTGCGTTTGGTGAGCATGCGAAGAAACTTGCTGTCAGTTCCACCAAGTCGATGACCGGTCACCTGCTCGGTGCTGCCGGCGGCATCGAAGCCGTGTTTACCGCGCTGGCGATACGCGACCAGGTTGCACCGCCGACCATTAACATCTTCAATCAGGACCCGGAATGCGATCTCGATTACGTAGCGGGTACCGCTCGCGAGATGAAGATCGGCGTGGCACTGTCCAACTCGTTCGGCTTCGGCGGCACCAACGGTACGATTATTTTCCGCAAAATCGACTGATAGCATGCGGCGTATGCGGGCAATCGCGCATGCGTGGCATTATCCTGCAGCGATAGCGCTGCGAGGTAGCACAGGATGAGCACCGGCCTATTATTCGAGACCGTTGATCACTTTCCCGATCTGCTCGACTTGCATGCCCACAACCCGCAACGCTATCCCTGCCTACTGGAAAGTGTCGCGCATGGCACCTCGCAGGCACGCTATGACATCCTGTTCGCGTTTCCTGGCGAACGCATCACGCTTGATACACTCGAACCGGGCAGCGATTTTCTCGCACAACTGGATCAGAGCTGGCAACAACATACCAGGCAGGGCCTTAAAGACACGCACTTGCCGTTTCGTGGTGGCTGGTTTGTGTATCTTGGTTATGAACTGGCCGGCCAGATTGAACCGTCACTGCAACTGCCCACCACCGCCACGCACTTGCCGGTTGCCTTTGCGTTGCGGATCCCGGCGGCCGTGATCCGCGATCACGCCACCGGGCGTTGCTGGCTCGTCAGCGAGGCAGACCATGCACACCTGGACAACATGCGGGCCGATATTGCCGCGGTGATGCAGCAAGCGCCTGCCGTGTCTGCGCCGGTGGCACTGCAGCTTGATGAAGAAGCGGCACCGCGCTACCTCAAAGCGGTTGAACGCATCAAGCGTTATATCGTCGACGGTGATGTGTTCCAGGTGAACCTGTCGCGCGAATGGTCTGGCAAGCAGGAACACCATGATGACATCGCACTGTATGACAGCCTGCGACGCAACAACCCGGCGCCGTTCGCCGGCCTGGTACGCCTCGATGACTTTGCGATTATCAGCTCGTCACCGGAACGCCTCGTGTGCGTAAGGGGACAGCATGTCGAGACCCGGCCTATCGCCGGCACCCGGCCGCGCGGGGCCGCACGTGACAGCGATGACGCCAACTCGCGCGAATTGCTGGCACACCCCAAGGAACGGGCCGAACATATCATGCTCATCGATCTGGAGCGCAACGACCTGGGGCGGGTCTGCCAACCCGGCAGTATCGATGTCAATGAACTCATGGTGCTCGAATCCTACGCCCACGTGCACCATATCGTGTCGAACGTGCGCGGCGAATTACGCGATGGCATCAGCCCCGGTGACGTGATTCGCGCCGTTTTCCCCGGCGGCACGATCACCGGCTGCCCGAAAGTGCGCTGCATGGAGATCATCGCCGAGCTCGAGCAGGCCCCGCGTGGTGCGTATACTGGCTCGATGGGTTATCTGAACCATGACGGCGATATGGATCTGAATATCCTGATCCGTACCATCACGCGCGAGGCCAGTACCATCAAGTTGCGTGCCGGCGCCGGCATTGTCGCCGATTCCGTTGCCGAACGTGAACTCGATGAAACGCGGGCCAAGGCGCGCGGCATGTTGCTGGCGTTGCACGACCGGGGAGAGGAGTAGCTAATGAGACACTGCCTGATCAACGGCGAGGCAATTGACCAGCTGCCGGTCAGTGATCGCGGCCTGCACTACGGCGACGGGCTGTTCGAGACGATTGCCGTCAACGACGGTCAGCCGGTGTACTGGGAGGCGCACCTGGCCCGGCTCAGCGAGGGCTGTAGCCGACTCGGTATGCCATCACCGTCCAGCGAATTGTTGGCCGGGGAGGCGCGATCGGTCGTGCCACAACAGGGCCGCAGCGTGCTGAAGATCCTCATCACGCGTGGCAGTGGCGGGCGCGGCTACCTGCCCCCCGGGACCTGCGAGCCACGCCGTATCGTCATGAGTTTTGACTGGCCGGATTACCCGGACAGTTATTACAGCGAAGGCGTGCAGCTGCGCCTGTGCACGACCCGGCTTGCCTGCCAGCCGCAACTGCTGGGGCTGAAGCATCTGAACCGCCTGGAAAATGTCCTGGCGCGCCAGGAATGGCAGGACCCGGATATCGCCGAAGGGCTCATGTGCGATAGCAGGGGACAGGTGATCGAAGGCACCATGTCGAACCTGTTTCTGGTCCGGCAGGGCACGCTCATCACACCGGACCTGGCCCGCTGCGGTGTGCGCGGCATTATGCGTGACCGTATCATCGAGCTCGCGGCCGGGCTGGGGATCGCGCACGCCCGGCGCGATATCGAGGCCACTGAACTGGACACCGCGCAGGAATTGTTTGTATGCAACAGCATACTCGGCATCTGGCCGGCACGCATGGCCGGCACCCCGACAACCTGTCCCGGCCCGGTGACTCGAACCCTCATGCAGCAGCTCGCTGCGAGCGACAGCCTGCCGGCATTCAGGTAAGCTGTAACTCCTATGTTTCGTCGTTCACAACAGTTTCTCGGGCTGATTATCTTCTTGCTGGCCTTTGTCCTGGGCTGGCTCGCGCTCGACTACCGCGACTTCCTCGATACGCCACTGGCGGTGCCGGAACAGGGCATTCGGCTCACGATTGCACCGGGCAAGTCGCTAAAAGCCGTCACGCGCGACCTCGCCCGACGCGACATGCTCGAGCGGCCACGGTTTTTCGAATGGCACGCTCGCCTGCGCGGGCTTGCCGATCAGATCAAGGCCGGTGAATACGATGTCAGGCCGGGCATGACACCAGGGCAGTTCCTCGACATGCTCGTGCAGGGCAAGGTCGTGCAATACGCCTTCACGATTGTCGAAGGCTGGAACATCCACCAGTTACTCGAGGCGCTGGCCGCCGATCCCGTGCTGGAACACAGTCTGGCCAACCAGTCCCCGGAAGCCCTCATGTCAGCCATTAATGCCGACAAGCCTCACCCGGAGGGCTGGTTCCTGCCGGATACGTATTTCTTCGTCCGCGGCACGACCGACCGGGCCGTACTGCAGCGCGCGCATACCGCGATGCAGGCCTATCTTGATGAGGCGTGGCCACAACGCGATAACAAGCTGCCCTACGAGGACAGTTACGAAGCCCTGATCATGGCCTCGATCGTCGAGAAAGAAACGGCGGTGGCCGCCGAGCGTGGCCAGATCGCCGGCGTGTTCGTGCGGCGCCTGCAAAAAGCGATGCGGCTGCAGACCGATCCGACGGTCATCTACGGGATTGGCAAGGACTACGACGGCAATATCCGCCGCCGCGATCTGCGCACCGATACACCCTACAACACCTATACCCGCAAGGGCCTGCCGCCCACGCCGATCGCCATGCCGGGCAGGGCGGCCATCGATGCGGCCCTGCATCCGGCGCAGGGTAAATCACTGTATTTTGTTGCCCGCGGGGATGGCAGTCATGCCTTTGCCGAGACACTGGACGAGCACAACCGGAACGTGATCAAATACCAGCTCAATGGGCGCAAACGATCATTCAGTTCCTATCCGGACAATAGCAACAAGAAAAACGGTTCATGACTAAACGCGGTTGTTTCATTACGGTTGAGGGTAGCGAAGGTGTTGGCAAAACCACCAACATGGAGTTTACGCGTGATTTTTTACACGCAGCCGGCATCGAGGTGATCATCACGCGCGAGCCGGGTGGCACCATACTCGGCGAAGAAATACGTGAACTGTTGCTGGGCCATAAACACGACGGCATGGCCGATGACACCGAGTTGTTACTTATGTTCGCGGCGCGTGCCGAGCATCTCGCGCGCGTCATCCGGCCGGCGCTGGCACGCGGCGCCTGGGTACTGTGCGATCGCTTCACGGATGCAACCTATGCCTACCAGGGCGGCGGCCGCGGCATTGCACTGGAGCGTATCGCCGCACTCGAAGACTGGGTGCAGGGTGAACTGCGACCGGATCTGACCCTGTTGCTCGACGTGCCTGTCGAGATCGGCCTGACGCGGGCAGGCAATCGCAGTGAGCCGGATCGCTTCGAAAAAGAACAACACGATTTCTTTGAACGGGTACGCAGCATGTACCTGCAACGCGCCGGGGAAAATCCCGAACGTTACCGGGTTATTGATGCCTCGCAACCGCTTGAGGCCGTACAGGCACAACTGCGGCAGGCACTGGCCGACATCGTCGCGGAGTCTCACAACTGATGTACCCGTGGTTGCAACAACACTGGCAGCAACTCGTGCAACGCGCGAAAAACGAACGTCTGCCGCACGCACTCCTGATCAGCGGCCCGGCAGGCCTCGGCAAGCACGTCTTTACCGAGCGTTTTGCCCACTACCTGTTGTGTGACAGACCGGTCGCAGATGCGCCCTGTGGTGAATGCCGCAGCTGTACCTTGCTGGCCGCCGGTTCACATCCGGATTACCTCGCCATTGAGCCGGAAGAGCCGGGCAAGGCCATCAAGATCGATCAAATCCGGCAACTCGCCGCTTTCACCGCATTGACCCCGCAGTATGGCGGGCACAAACTCGCGATCATCTCGCCGGCCGAGCAGATGAACCGCAATGCCGCGAACAGCCTGCTGAAGACGCTCGAGGAACCGGCCGGGCCGACCATCATGTTGCTGGTTACCTCGAAGCCGCATCGCCTGCCGGCGACGATCCGCAGTCGTTGCCAGCTGGTCCCGGTGGCAGTCCCCGATGCCGATGTCGGGCGTGACTGGCTGGCGACACAGTCCGTCGACAACCCGGAACTGGTGCTGGCACTGGCCGAAGGGGCACCCCTGCGGGCCGTCACGCTGGCCGAACAGGACCTGCCGGGCCTGCGTGAGCAGTTGCTTGCAGAACTCGAGGCACTTGCCGCGGGGCAGCGCGATCCCGTCGAGATTGCCGGGCAATGGCACAAACTCAGCGATTCGACGCCCTTATATTGGTTTCGGCAGTGGATTATGGATATGATCAGACTCAAATCCGCCAACACGCCGGCGCACCTGGCCAACCCCGACATGGCAGGGCGTTTGCATAAACTCGCGGAAAAGCTAGACTTGGTAAAGCTGTATCGCCTGCTCGATGGCATGAACGAGTGCCTGAGACTGCTCGGCAGTAGCCAGGTGAATCCGCAATTACTGATGGAAGAACAATTAATTCGCTGGCAAGCCAGCGCCAGGTAACATGTAACTGACTATGTCTGGAAAACCCAAAATGCCCGGACGACAGGGAATCCTGTCGCTGACGATCAAAGACAAGAGCGCCCTGTATGCAGCGTATATGCCGTTTGTCAAAAACGGTGGCCTGTTTATCCCGACGCAAAAGCACTACAAGCTCGGCGACGAGGTATTCATGTTGCTGACACTGATGGATGAGACGGAGAAGATACCGGTCGCCGGTAAAATCGTCTGGATTACCCCGATGGGTGCACAAAGTAACCGCGCGGCTGGCGTTGGCGTGCAATTCAGTGATCTGGACAACGGCGCAGCACGCAACAAGATCGAAACTTATCTTGCCGGCGCCCTGCAATCTGATCGCATCACCCACACGATGTAAACGCCACCGGGCCGGTGGCTGAGTACCCCCCATGAATAACCTGCTCGTCGATTCGCATTGCCATATCGATCTGATCGATTATGAAAAGATTGGTGGCGATCCACAGCACGCCGTACAACAGGCCTCGGAGAACGGGGTGGGGTACATACTTTGCGTGTGCGTCAATCTTGAACAATATCCCGGCATGCGCAGGGCCGTTGCCGGCATGGAAAATGTATTTGTTTCAGTGGGTGTGCACCCCAACGAACATGAGGGCAAGGATCCGGGCGTGGAGGAACTGCTCGATCTGGCTGATGATGAGCGTGTTGTCGCGATTGGTGAAACCGGTCTGGACTATTACCGTAACGAAGGCGATATGACATGGCAGCATGATCGCTTCCGTCGGCATATCGAGGCATCGAAACAGTCAGGCAAGCCTCTTATCATTCATACCCGTAGCGCAAAAGATGACACTATCCGCATGATGCGCGAAGAAAATGCACGGGATGCCGGTGGCGTGATGCATTGTTTCGCCGAAGACTGGGACATGGCCAAACAGTCACTCGACCTGGGTTTTTATATTTCTTTTTCCGGTATCGTGACGTTTAAAAGCGCCACAACATTACAGGATGTTGCCAGGCGTGTGCCACTGGATCGCATGCTTGTGGAAACCGACTCACCATGGCTGGCACCAGTCCCTTACCGGGGAAAAACAAACCAGCCCGCCTATGTAAGACATGTCGCCGAGTTTATTGCGGAACTTCGCGGTGAAGACGTGGAATCCATCGCGCAGGCGACGACAAACAACTTCTTCAGGCTGTTCTCTACAGCAAAGGCCTGACAAGCTGTCATGTCGTCTTTCCTCAGATACACCTTCTTCCTCTCGCTTTTATTATCCTCACCATTCCTGTTAGCCAGTACTGCACTCGAAGATCTCGAAGCAGGAACCGCCTACCTGAAAAAACAGAACGCTCCGAGGGCACTGGAAATGCTCAGGCAGGCCAACGACAAGGTCGAGCAGGGTGAACAACTGGCCAACGCTAAATATATTGAACTCCGGATCTCCCTGGCCACAGCATACCTTTATACCGGCAATATGCCTGAAGCCGAAAACATCGCCCTGGCCCTCCTACCGAAAGTGAAGAATCGTTACGGGGAAAAGTCACTGGAATACGCGACCACGCTCGAGATGGTAGCCCTGCCGAGAAATTTGTCAGGACGATACGATGAAGCACTGGAATATTATGAACAACTGGTTGAGCTCCACCGGCATATCAATCAAGCTCCGCCCGCCTACCGTGCACGGATACTGTCCACGAAATCGCTCATCCACAAGGAACTTGGCCAGTTTCTGAAGGCCTTGCTGGCAGAAGAGGCAGCCCTGGCGATCCTGCTGGAAAAATCCCCCCAAGGTAGCGATGCGGCCATTAATTCACTGGTGCAACTTGGGTATCTTGCCGGACAACTTGGCGATAGCGAGGCACAACTGAGGTACTTGCAACAACAGTACGATATGGCCGTCAACCTGTATGGTGCGGATCATGCAGACAGCCGTCGGGCGAAAGAGTGGCTGGATACGAGGCAAAAAGAGCGACAAAACATTCTAGCAGGCAATGATAGCGACGCTCTGGGCAATTTCAGCCTGGATGTAGTAAATATGGGGAGATTGGGTTTTCCCGCGGATGAGGCAAAGAATCTCGCCAAAGCGTCCCGGCAATTCGGTGCCGATCACCCGCTTACCCTTACAGCAATGGCTAAATACGCTGATTCGCTAACAATATATGGTGAAGCAGAGAAGGCGATCACCTATTACAGGATATGTATAGAAAGAAATGAGGCCGCATCAGGTGAACTGAATGCTGATATTGCCAGCCTTTACCTGCGATTAAGCAATGCGCATAACAATATCTTTACCGGCGACAAATGGAAAACACATCGCCCAAAAGCAATCGAGTATTCAAAAAAGGCAGTGGATGCATACTCAAAGCTTTATGGTGACGATCACGTCCGTACTATTGTTGCCCTTAATCACCATTGGCAGTTTACACGGTTCTCAAAAGAGAATGATCAAGCAAGTTTTCACCTGGCTCTGCGTACCTGGAAGGCTTATACAGATCTGGAGAAAAAAATACTGCCCTATATGAGCAAACAACAACGAACCGGTTTTCGTCAAAACTTCAGCGGCTTGCAGGACAATTTTCTCGAATCTGCATGGGTTATAAGCAGAAAAATACAACACGAAAATGCTTTTGGTGAATCCCGTTACTGGGAACAACTAGATAAAAATATCAAAGAGTTCGAAATCGCTGATTCATTTGAAGAGATGAATGCGGCTCTCGACAAACAAAACAAGGCACTGGAAGCTGCGCAAAAGAAAGACGCGGAAGCAAGAAAGAACCGTGATATAAAGAGACAACTAGTTGTGAACAGGCTTTATGACGAATGGATTAACTATAAAGGCGGTATCAGTGCTGTAGAAAATTCACTGAACATTGCCAGGCTCAACACGAATAACGAACAGCACAAGGCTCTAATCGACAAGCTGCTTGAAAAGAGGAAGAAACTGGCAAAGCTGCGTTCTTCTTCAGATAGCAATTCGACAACCCGGCTGTTTGCGGAACAGAAAGAAGTATCTTCAATACAGGAAATGCTGTTTAAAGAAATTCCCTCGCTAAGACTGGACGCACGTTTCAGCACAACTGATATTGTAAACAGCCTGGACAAGAACTCTGTTTTTGTTGATTTTGCCAGATATTCAAATAGCGAGTACATAGTGTTTATCGTGGAACCAACAGGGAGGGTAGAGGTTCGCAGATTGACAGGCGATATTGGAGGTTACCGGGGGGCGCAGATACAGGGTGGCATGAAGGGCGGCGATCAAATAAACGCCGGCATCAGAAACATAAGGAATAATATTGATGGAATTATTGACGGCACCGTTGAATTCGAAGGATCCGATAGTTTATTGCTTGCAGATCTGAACAATCTTTATGATGCAGTTCTGTTACCGATAGAGGATATAACAAGCAAGTATGAAACACTCATCCTGTCTCCTGACGGGTTACTGACGTTGATTCCATTTTCTATTCTAAATAACAAAAGAACAGGAAAATACCTGGTTGAAAGCCATACGATTCGCAGCATACCATCGGCCCGGGAATGGTTGAGACTTCGTAATAAAAGCACGGGATTGAGAAGAATTTCTTCTCCTGCGATTTATGCAAACCCTGACTTTAACGCCGGGAGTAAAACCGTTCCGGTTCAATGTGCCTCGAAACACCCAAACAGATCGGCACGCGAAATATTATTAAAGACCTTCAAGGAA
>JASFME010000022.1:0-16317 GCA_050117725.1 Granulosicoccaceae bacterium
TTCCGGGCGACTACTGGCAAGCACCACCCGGATGTAATCCCCTGGTATATACAGGTATTCCACATGAGGTGGTGTGTGGTCAGCAGGCCGCACGATTCTGGATATGACAGGTGTATGACAGTACCTCCAGATTGTGGCGTGTAGTGTCATATTACTGTCATATTATCCCTGTACCCTTCGCAACATGGCTAGCAGCGCTCCAAACAGGCCCGCATTGACCACTACGGGTGGGCGGCGTCAACGCATGCGTTTCTGGCGGGATCGCATCTTGCGCAGGTTTATAGGCGTGGGGGGTATCAGTGTTATCGGCGCCATCCTGCTGATTTTCGTCTTCCTGCTTGACCAGGTCTGGCCCCTGTTCGAGCAGGCTACGGCTGAATCCGTGGCCGATTACGTTCTGCCCGGGCAGGGGACAACCGTGCATCTGGCCATGGAGGAGCAGGCCGAGATCGGGGTGCGCTTTACAGATGCGGCACATGCCGTGTTCTTTCATTTGCACAATGGCGAGACTATTGAAGACGTCGCACTGGACATGCCGGGCGGAGCGCAAGCCGGTGCCTTTCATGCTGCCGGCCCTGCCCAAACTTATGTCGCCTATGCGACGGGCCGTGGTGAGATCGTTGTGGCACGTCATGCCTACCGCATCACCTTTCCCGCTGACAAGCGTCTGATTACACCGTATATCGATTACCCTATTGGGTCACAGCCGATTCAGGTCGACCCGCGGAATCAATCGCTCGAGCAGTTTGCCTTCCAGCTGGGCGAGGAACGCAACACAGTCGTTGCCCTGACGGAAGACAGCCGTCTCGTGCTGGCCCGCCAGGAACTTGAGGGCTCGTTCCTGGATGAGGACGAGGCCAGCTGGGTGACACGGCATTACGAGATGCCCTCCGCCGGATTTGATATTGATTTCCTGCTGCTCGACCGCGATCAGCGCATTGTCTACGCGCTAAGCAGGGCGGGTGAACTCGTGCAATATGATGTCAGCGATGCAGAAGACATCACATTACAGCAACGCAAGCGAGTCGTGGCGCAGCAAAGGCAGGTCAGTGAGGCGGGTTTCCTGACCGGCAGTATCTCCCTGCTCATAACCGACTCGAGCGGGCAGATCACACAGTGGTTCCCGGTGCGTGACGATAACAACCAGTACACCCTGACACGCATCCGAAGTTTCCATGCCGAGCAGCCTGTAAAGGGACTGGCGGTTGAGCAGCAGCGCAAGGGTTTCGCGACGGTGGGTGAGCAGGGCAGCCTCGCGATCTATCACACCACAGCCGGTGAGCGTGTCTACACGGCGAAGGTTGGCAACGCGGATCTCGAGCGCCTGGCCTTCTCACCGCGTGCCGACGCAGTTGTGATGGAGGACACTGCCGGTCAGCTGCATTTCTGGCATGTGGAAAACGAATTCCCGGAAGTGTCGCTGCAGTCGCTGTGGGGCAAGGTCTGGTACGAGAGCTACCCCGAACCCGATTACATCTGGCAGTCATCATCGGCCTCGAATGACTTTGAAGCGAAGTTCAGCCTCGTGCCGATTTCTTTCGGTACCCTCAAGGCCGCCTTTTACGCGATGTTGATTGCCGTGCCATTGTCGATCCTGGGCGCCATGTTCACGGCATATTTCATGGCACCGAAGATGCGGCAACTGGTA
The DNA here is from genome assembly GCA_050117725.1 of Granulosicoccaceae bacterium. Taxonomy (GTDB): domain Bacteria; phylum Pseudomonadota; class Gammaproteobacteria; order AKS1; family AKS1; genus JASFJH01. Next base: position 1,649 of record JASFME010000022.1, read on the forward strand.
AAACCGAGTATCGAGATCATGGAAGCCCTGCCCACTGTCATCCTCGGTTTCCTGGCCGGGCTGTGGCTGGCACCGTTCCTCGAGGGGAATATGCCGGGGGTTTTCTCGCTGCTAATCCTGATGCCGCCGGCCGTGGTGTTCGCCGCCTGGTCCTGGACAAGGCTGCCGGAGAAGGTGCGCCACACCATCCCGGATGGCTGGGAGGCCATGTTGCTGATCCCCCTGGTTATCGTCGTGGGCGTGGCGGCGATCGCGCTGAGCCCGATGATGGAACAATGGTGGTTTGGTGGTGACATGCGTTTATGGCTGACCAATGAACTCGGTATCGGTTTTGACCAGCGTAATGCCATTGTCGTCGGACTGGCGATGGGCTTTGCCGTGATCCCGACCATTTTCTCGATCGCCGAGGACGCCGTGTTCAGCGTGCCAAAATCGCTGACGCAGGGTTCTCTGGCACTCGGTGCCACACCGTGGCAGACCATGTGGCGGGTTGTCCTGCTGACTGCGAGCCCGGGCATATTTTCGGCGATCATGATTGGCCTGGGGCGCGCCGTGGGTGAGACCATGATCGTACTCATGGCCACGGGCAATACGCCGGTGATGGACTTCAGTATTTTCGAGGGCATGCGCACACTGTCCGCCAACATCGCGGTAGAAATGCCGGAATCGGAAGTCGGCAGCACCCATTACCGTGTGCTGTTTCTCGCGGCACTGGTCCTGTTCGTGTTTACCTTTATGTTTAACACGGTTGCCGAAATCGTCCGTCAGCGTCTGCGACGCAAGTACAGTACGTTGTAGGAAGTTTCGCCATGAAAGTTTCACTCAATAACTGGTTCAAGAGCGGCACACCCTGGGTGTGGATCAGCGCCAGTGCGGTGAGCGTCAGCCTGATCATGGTGTTTGGCCTGTTGTTTTTGATTGCCTCGCGGGGACTTGGTTATTTCTGGCCGGCAGATGTTGTTGAAATCGAATACCAGGAAAATGAACAACAACTTGCCCGTATTATCGGTGAAGTGCAGGGCGAGGAATGGGTGCCGGTCGCGCGCGTGGGTAAGAGTGAGGCGGTCGGCGCCGTTGACGGGATGGTGGAACGCTGGTTGCTCAAGGTGGGTAACCGTGATCAGAGTGGCCTGGATTTCCGCTGGGTAACAGCTGGCAAGATCAAGGAAGAGCGACGTCCCGAGGCGATCATTGCCGTTGAGCGCCGTGAGTGGGGTAATTTTTACGGTTACCTGCTCAGTGTGCGTGAACAGGGCAAGACGGTTGCCGAGCAGGATACGGCCTGGGATGAATTGCAACGCCGCATGGCGCACGCTACCGAGTTGTTCGAACAGATCCGCTCGGTACAGAAGTTCGATATCGGCGCGATCAATTACGACATCGAGCAGCTGCGTCTCGAGCGTCGTCGCCTTGAGCTCAAGGGCGTCGAGGATCCGCAAGCCTACGCGGACATCGAGGGACGGCGCAAACAGCTGGAAGCGGATTACCTCGTCTTGCAGGATCGCCTGTTCGATCTGAACAGGCAGATCGCGCGCGACAGCCTTGTTGCCGAGATCGCGGATGGCCGCCAGGTCGAGATCCCGTTGTCGAAGGTAGTGCGTGTTTACCGCCCCAACGCGATGAACGTGTTCGACAAGAGCCTGCATTACATCGGCAAGGTGTGGGAGTTCGTCAGTGACGAGCCGCGCGAGGCGAATACCGAGGGCGGCATCTTCCCGGCGATCTTCGGTACCGTACTCATGGTGCTGATCATGTCCGTGCTGGTGACACCTTTTGGCGTGGTTGCCGCGGTCTACCTGCGCGAATACGCGAAGCAGGGGCTGATCACGCGTATTGTCCGTATCGCGGTGAACAATCTCGCCGGCGTACCATCAATCGTCTACGGTGTGTTTGGCCTGGGTTTCTTCGTCTACCAGGTAGGCGGTCAGCTCGACAAGCTGTTTTATCCCGAGGCGGCGCCGGCGCCGGTGTTCGGGACCCCGGGGTTGATGTGGTCATCGCTGACGCTGGCGTTGTTGACCCTGCCGGTCGTGATTGTCGCCACCGAGGAAGGCCTGGCGCGCATCCCGCGTTCACTGCGTGAAGGCAGCCTGGCGCTCGGCGCGACCAAGGCCGAGACACTGTGGAAGATTGTCCTGCCGATGGCGAGCCCGGCGCTGATGACCGGCATGATCCTGGCCGTGGCGCGTGCCGCGGGCGAGGTGGCACCACTCATGCTGGTGGGCGTGGTCAAGCTGGCGCCGTCACTGCCACTCGATCTGAATGCGCCTTTCCTGCATCTCGATCGCAAGTTCATGCACCTGGGCTTTCATATTTACGATGTGGGTTTCCAGAGCCCCAACGTCGAGGCGGCACGTCCGCTGGTATACGCAACGGCACTGCTTCTGGTGCTTGTGATTCTGGTACTTAACCTGGCGGCGATTCGTATCCGGAACAAGCTGCGCGAAAAGTACAAGGCACTGGATTAATGAAGTTTTAAGGACACGATCATGCAGGATAATACGAACATGACACATGGTATCGACATGCAGGCGATTGGGCGAGACAGCGCTACCATGAACCTTGACCAGGAGACGCCCTCTCTGCGGGTAAACGGGCTTGACCTTTATTATGGCGATACCCATGCCCTGAAAGGCATCAACATGATTATCCCCAAGCACCGCGTGTCTGCCTTTATCGGCCCGAGTGGTTGCGGCAAGTCGACCCTGTTGCGTTGCTTTAATCGTATGAATGACCTGATCGATAGTGTACGCATCGAAGGAGAAGTGTTGCTTGATGATGAAAACATCTATCACAAGGGAGTTAACGTCGCCGACCTGCGGCGCCGGGTAGGCATGGTGTTCCAGAAGCCCAACCCGTTTCCCAAATCGATCTACGAGAATGTTGCCTACGGTTTGCGCCTGCAGGGTGTGAAAAACCGGCGCATGCTGGATGAGAGCGTAGAAAAGGCGCTAAAGGGCGCGGCGTTGTGGAACGAAGTAAAAGATCGCCTGCATGATAATGCACTCGGTTTATCAGGTGGCCAGCAACAACGCCTCGTTATCGCCAGGGCGATTGCCGTTGAGCCAGAAGTGCTGCTGCTCGATGAACCGGCCTCGGCACTGGATCCACTTTCGACGCTGAAGATCGAAGAGCTTATCTATGAGCTCAAGGATCGTTATACAATCGTTATCGTGACGCACAACATGCAACAGGCGGCACGCGTTTCGGACTATACTGCATTCATGTACCTGGGCGAGCTGGTTGAATTCAGCGGCACCAATACCCTGTTCACGAACCCGTCGGAAAAGAAAACAGAAGACTACATTACCGGCCGTTACGGTTAAGTCAGGACAAACAGAAGAGGGCTGTCATGGAAAAGAGCGATCTGGGCAAACATATTTCGCAACAGTTCAATGTTGAACTGGAAGATATTCGCAACCGTGTTCTGACCATGGGCGGCCTGGTTGAGGAACAGCTGGGTAATGCCATCAAGGCTCTGGTCAGAAAGGATATCGAACTGGGTGAGAAGGTGATGCACCGTGACTACAAGGTCAATGCCATGGAAGTGGCTATTGATGACGAGTGTACGCAAATCATCGCCCGTCGCCAGCCTACCGCCGGCGATCTGCGCCTGATCATGGCGGTGATCAAGACCATTACCGACCTGGAAAGAATTGGCGACGAGGCCGAGCGCGTGGCACGCATGACGGTACGCCTGTCGAAGGAAGAGGATGTGGCCAAGCACTTCCAGAGTATCGAGTCACTCGGCGAGCATGTGCGCCGTATGTTGCATGACGCGCTGGATGCCTTTGCGCGGATGGATGTCGATGCTGCCGTGGAAGTCTGGCTCGAGGACAAAAAGGTCGACCAGCAGTATGAAAACCTTATTCGCCAGTTGATTACCTACATGATGGAAGACCCGCGCACGATTCCCTGGGTGCTCGATGTGATATGGTCTGCCCGCGCCCTCGAACGCATCGGTGATCGTTCCCGTAACATCTGTGAGTACGTGATTTACCTCGTCAAGGGCAAGGACGTTCGGCATACCAGTCTTGAGGATATGGAAGAGCAGATCGAGAAATAAGGTAGCGGCCTGTTTTCAGGCAACTTCCTGTTCTACCCGCGGGAACTTCGTGCTGATTAACATGTGACACATCATTGCCAGCTCCTGCCGTCCCTTGTTTTCAGTACTGATCGCCGGCAACAGGTCGACCCTGACCCGGGTCTGTTTGCGTTGCAGGATACGCCACAGGTGTGGAAAAAACTTCTCGTTATTGATCCAGGGCGCCTCAAAGTGACTGTCATCCTTGTCACAGTAACGGATGGCCAGAGGCTGGATCATGCACGGCTTTCCTGCACAGGCCTGGAATAATGCCGAGTGAAAGCGCCTTACATTGCTGCCGTCAGAGGTTGTGCCTTCCGGAAAGAGCGCAAGCCGGGCCTGGCCGGCAAAACGATTCTCCATATTTGCCAGTAATGGCCCGAGTATCGAGCGTGATTCGCGCTCGATAAACAGGGTGCCTGCCTGCGACACGAGCCCTCCGATTACGGGCCAGTGGCGGATTTCCTGCTTGGCGATGAAGCACATCGGCAGGTGACTTGCCAGTACCGGGACATCCAGCCAGGAAATATGGTTGGCAACTATCAGGTTGGCGTCATGTTCAGTTTGTCCGCGGGCCTGAACCTCGACACCGATAATCCGGCAGAACCTGTCAGCCCAGTGACTGATCGCCTGTTTGCCGGTTTCATGGTCAAACCATTTCTCGCCATATTTGCGGCGCTGCACAAATGATGTCGCCAGGCCATTACCCACATGCAGGGCCAGGCGGGACAGGCGCAGTAGTGCACGCGTCTTGCTCATACGGCCTCGCGCTGTTCGCGCTTGATGAAGTGCCGCGCATATCGTGGCGCAAGATTATTGATATCCAACAGCACAAACACGTCGGCGACATTGAACACGGCATCCCAGTGTGGCTCACCGCAAATCACGGCGCCCTGGCTCAGATAGCCGCGGAGTAATTGCGGCATGATGACAGTGCCAGCGATTGGCGCTTCGAGTCTTGGCAGTGGCACGCGGGGACGTACGTGCATGTGTTGTGGTGCGTAATGATTCTGCCGCAGGCGCTCCAGAACACCGCGTGTGTAGCCTTCACCATACCACAGCGGGATACTGGCACAGCCAATCAGGTAGTCAATCTGGTGCATCGTGCACAGCCTGGCAATACCTTGCCAGAGCAGTGGCAAGGCCGCGCGACCGCGGTAGGCCGGGTCAACACAGGTACGGCCGATTTCCAGGAACTGGCCGGTCATTTCCAGCACGGGGTCGAGATCAAACTCGGTTTCCGAGTAAAAGCGGCCGGAAGACGCGGCGTGTTGCCTGGTCATGAAGCGGGTCGTGGCGATGACATTGCCAGCATCATTGCGGACCAGCAGGTGCTCGCAATGATCGTCAAAATGATCGCGATCGAGACCGTCGGGCGTGTCGAGCGAGGCGCGCATTTCGCTGCCGAACACGCGGTAGCGCAAACGCAGACATTGTTCGATGTCATGCTCGTTGCTGGCCATGTCGACCGATAAATCGGGTGGGTGTGATTTACGCGTTGCCGGGCGGCTTTCCTGTAGCGAGATCGTGGACATTTTTTATCCCCTGATATGCCTGATTCACACCGGCACGATAGGGGGGAGGCATGTCTGATCGGTGACAGGTATGTGAATCTTTACTGACAAACACCACCTGGTTGCGGCGTCCGTCACCGCGGAAAGTCTCGCTACCAGGCCGTATCAGCGGCCATGGGGTTAACCATCAGCCACGCGATAAAAACCCCACTCAAGCTGTTATTGGTGTTTTTTTTTTGCACCGATACAATGCCGCTTGTCACAAAAATGAAATATTAGCTGGTAACAGAGATCTATGAGCAAACAGGCGAGTACTCCCCCCGGTGAGTCACATGTACCGGTCCCCGGTTACTGGTATATATCCAGCAGTGCCAGACTCATGCGAGTCCGTTTTGTTGCCTATGCCGGCGAGAAGCTGCAGACAGTGATGATTCAGTATACGGAGGGTGTAACGCAGGCCATTGATATTGATGACTGGCACGGCCTTGATCTTGTTGCACCATGCTATGAACAGGACGAGTTGCTACTCGATTCAGATAGTCCGTATTAACCTCCGGCGGACGGGGTCCCGGGCAAGAACACTCGAAAAATGAGCAGAGACGAAAAGATCCGCGTGCTCGATCAACGCATCCGCGCACTCAATGCCGAACTTGAAGGTGTCCCCGGGGCGGTGTTACGTGAAGTCGATGCGCAGGCCTGGCACGACAGGCAAGCAGCATTGCAGGCCGCCATGTGCGAGTATTACCGGCTGTTTTACGGCGACAGCGTGTCCATGCCCTGAAACGGTGGAATATCGGTTCCAGTCGTATTTGTCTATTTACGCGCCTGCGCGGCGGTGAAATCCAGCAGGCGTTTGATGGGCAATACGGCCTTTTCCTGAATCTCCGGGTCGATATGGATTTCGTGGTTGCCGTTTTCCAGCGCCTCGGCCAGGTTGCGCAGGTTGTTCATCGCCATCCAGGGGCAATGCGCGCAACTGACACAGGTGGCGCCTTCGCCGCGGGTCGGTGCCTCGATCAGGGTCTTGTCCGGGGCGGCCTGCTGCATCTTGTAGAAGATGCCTTTGTCGGTGGCGACGATCATCTGCGGGTTGGGTAACTCGGCGGCCGCCTTGATCAGCCCTGTCGTGGAACTGACCACGTCGGCCAGTGCGATCACACCTTCCGGTGATTCCGGATGCACGAGCACGGCGGCATCCGGGTACTGTTTTTTCAGTTCGATCAGTGCCTGGCTGCGGAATTCCTCATGTACGATACAACTGCCTTGCCACAGCAGCATGTCGGCCCCGGTCTGTTTCTGGATGTAGCCACCGAGATAACGATCCGGTGCCCAGATGATCTTTTCACCCCTGGCCTGCAGGTGTTTGATGACATCCACGGCGCTGCCCGAGGTCACCATCCAGTCCGCGCGTGCCTTTACTGCGGCGCTTGTGTTGGCGTACACGACCACGGTGTGGTCCGGGTGAGCATCACAAAATGCGGCGAACTGTTCGGCCGGGCAGTTCAGATCGAGCGAGCATTCGGCCTCGAGGGTGGGCATGAGCACGCGCTTTTCGGGGTTTAGGATCTTGGCAGTTTCGCCCATGAAACGCACGCCGGCCACGACGAGGGTCGTGGCACTGTGTTCATGGCCGAAGCGCGCCATGTCGAGTGAATCTGAAACATAACCTCCGGTTTCCTCGGCCAGCTCCTGCAGGTCGGCATCGACGTAATAGTGCGCCACGAGGACGGCATCGCGCTGCTTGAGCAATTCGCGAATACGTGCCTTCAGGGATTCCCGCTCGGCATCATCGATCAGGTTTTCCGGTGTGTAGACGATATCCAGGGCCTTCTCCGCGGCGACGCGGACGGCCTCATGATCGATGGCGGGCATGTGAATGGCTTTACTCATGAATCAACCGTGTTGTCTGATGGAGCTCGTAAATTCCATCCTACCCAAGCGAAGTGGGAAAGCCTATACCCCATCACGGATATTCGACGGCTTGCTCAGCCCGGTTCCGGGACGTTCCTGAGGTAGTCGGCGAGGATATTGGCGGCGCGCCGATCACCTTCCCGCCAGCGCCGGTAATGTTCACGACCGGTGGCCCGGGCGCGCTGGCCTTCTTCCTCTTCGAGCAGGGACATGACCTGGCCGAGCAGGCCGCTGCCTTCATGTGGCGAGAAATTCGACAGGCGTTGCATGGCCTGCACAATCACTGCCAGCCGGGAGGTTTCGTCAAGATCGTTGCCTGATGAAGCGGCTTCGACACTGCCCAGTGCAAAACAATAGATGAGTGCATGTTTGCGTGGGATCATGAGGTCGTGTTGATCAACCGACATTTTCGCCGCGTGCAGGAACGGCATTACTTCGTCGGTGATGCGCCTGACCTGCGTGTCGGGCGCTTCGGATCGGCCAAACAGACGCGCAAGCCAGTCAAACACAGGACTAATCAGGCGCTTTGTTGCAGGGCCAGGCCGCTGGAATGCCAGGCGATCATGCCACCACGCAGATTGTGCACATTGTCAAAGCCCTGCTGCATGAGCCAGTAGCAGCACTGTGCCGAACGCGCACCACTGCGGCACACCATGACAATCTTCTTGTCACGCGGCAGTTCGTCGACACGCATCGGCAGTGTCACCATGGGGATGTGTGCGGAACCCGGCACCATGCCGGTGGCGACTTCCTGCGCCTCACGCACGTCGATAATCGAGATGTCCTCCTGCTCGTCTAACAGACCGACCAGATCGGTGACTTCAATCTCGTTAATGTACATCGCAGCTTGCTCCTTGTTCCTGGTCTAAGTACGGCTGTATGGCGCGCATGATATATTAGTTGCCGCTAATACACAATACCTGAGTAAAGTGTATGGGAATTGCCATGGTCGTGCCCTACGAGGTGCGCGGTCAGCCGCGCTGTTCCATACTCCTGCCAGACAACAACTGTACGGGGTGGCTATATGCAGGGCAGACCGGAAGTGGCACGGCGCCAGGCAATTTATAATGGCAAGGTGATTGATCTGGGCACCGAGCAACTCACCTTGCCCAATGGCAATCAGTGCGAGCTGGAAATCATTCGCCATCCCGGCGGGGCGGTGGCACTGGCCGTGGATGCGCAACAGCGGGTCTGTTTGCTGCGCCAGTATCGCCATGCGGCGGGCGGCTGGATATGGGAATTTCCCGGCGGGCGGATCGAACCGGGTGAGTCAGCTCTTGCCAGCGCCCGGCGCGAATTGCGTGAAGAAGCTGGCGTGGAGGCCCGGCAGTGGCAAGCCGTGATCGACTTTTACAGCACACCGGGATTTTGCGATGAACGCCTGTTCCTGTTTCTTGCCAGCGATCTGCAGCAGGTCAGCAGTGCCACCGAGGCGGACGAGGTGCTTGAAGTGCACTGGCTCGACATGTCCGAGACCCGTCAACTTGTGCAGGCGGGCGAGATCAAGGACGCAAAAACGCTGATTGGTTTATATCGTGTACACGAGTTGTTCAGGCAGGAAACATGAGGTAATTGTCAGTTACTGTAGTATTGGGTATCCGTATATGGCTCATTAGAATGCGGTCTGACATAATGCGATCATCAAAAGTGTAAGGAAGCAAACATGGCCAAATTGTTCACAGATGAATGGATGTACGGACTTGCGGATCGCTGGAATGCGGATAGCGAAATGGTCGATGGCCTGGCACAGGCCGGTTTTAGTGCCTGCATTGGTTTCGGTCACAAGGGCGATGAACAGCCGGCTGGCGTCGTCGAAGTCAGGGATGGCCGTGTCCAGTTTGCGGGTGCCTACGAGGGACAAAAGCTTGATTGGGACCTGCGCGCCGATTTGCAGGACTGGCGCGAGTGGCTGGAACAGGGCTTTGGCTTCGACAAGTTGGGTGTCGCCGTCGCCAGTGGCCGGCTCAGTTTTGTAGTAGGTGACTACCGACAAATGATCCGCAACCCCGACCTTGCCAGGCCGTTTTTGCGTAATTTCGAACTCATGTCGCAAATCAAGACTGAATACATGTAATAATCAGCGCTGTTATAACTTCCGATAGACCCGTTACAAACGGGTGTCATAGCTATGCAATTATCTTTTCGCTCACAACCCGGTTACTGGGAACGCCATCTTGCGCGTCGTTACCACAACCCCCTGTTTAACGTCGACCGGCGTGATGTCAGCGAACAAGCGTTATCAGAGGCGCGTCGCCGCGATAATGATGAGTTACATGCCTTCCAGGAAGACTTCAGGAAAATGCTTGAAGATACCGCGGCACTGGAAGGCAATGTTGACAGTGATATTGTTCTGAAGCTCAAAGAGCAGGCCGATCGCCTCTACGAGCACAGCGTGGGCCTGGCGGTGGATCTGTCACAAGAGCGTGAAGCGATAGCGAAACTGGTCACGGCGATGATGGCGGCGGTCAGCCAGGGCGCCACCGGCGATCCGCGCGCCTTGGATGAACTGCTCCAGGAACGCGAGGCACGCGCACAGCATTACCGGTTACTGGAATCCGTGCTGATTGCCGATCTGTTACGTCCGGATGGTCCTTTGCAACCGCAGGACCTGTTACCGGCGCTGCTATCGAGCGAGCAAGCCGACCTCGAGCCGGCTTTGCAACTGTTTGATGAAGAGCAACTCACCGTGCTTGCCGAACAGGGTCGGGCCCTGTTGGCAGAGCGGGCGAAGGAAGGTGTCGCGCTACCCGAATCGGCACAGCAACGACTCGAGCAAATTACCGCGGCGCTGGCAGGCAGGTAAAGACGATGACTGATGTAGACATGCAGGCGCTGGCCGAATGCGTCAAGAGCATCGCGGCCGAGGAGTTGTTACCGCGTTTTACCCGCGTGCACGGTTCACACAAGGCGGATGGCAGCATCGTCACCGAGGCCGATCTTGCTGCGCAGGCGCGTCTGGCCGATGCCCTGGCCCGGCAATGGCCGGATTACGCCTTTCTCGGCGAAGAGATGCCGAGCGAGCAGCATGCGCGCCTGTTCGCTGAGGCAGCACAGGGACTGTGGGTGCTCGACCCGCTCGACGGCACGAGTAACTATGCCGCCGGCCTGCCGTATTTCGCGGTGTCACTGGCACTGGTCAACGCACACGGCGTGCAACTCGGGGTTGTGTACGACCCGGTGCGCGATGAATGTTTTACTGCGATCAAGGGACAAGGCGCATGGCTGAATGGTGAACGTCTGCAGGTCGAGGTTCAGCAGGTCAGCCTGTCGCAGTCACTGGCCACGGTCGATTTCAAGCGCCTGCCGCCAGGCCTGGCGAGCAGGATGGCGGCCTCGCCACCCTATGCCTCGCAACGCAGTCTCGGCTCTGTGGCGCTCGACTGGTGCTGGCTTGCCGCCAACCGCTTTCATGTCTATCTGCACGGCAAACAACGCCTGTGGGATTATGCCGCAGGTCATCTCGTGTTCACCGAGGCCGGTGGTTTATCCTGCACGCTCGACGGTGAGGCGTTGCCTGATTTGTCCGGGGGGCCGCGTTCAGCGGTCGGCGCAGGCAGTGCGGGTTTATTTCAGCAATGGTGTGACTACTTGCAGATCCAGCAGCAATGAACGAATGGTTTGAACAACTGGGCGTGCAACCGGCCGTCGTTTACACGGGCCTGGCCGCGGTACTTGTCGTGGGGGCAGCGCTGCTGTGGTGGCGCTGGCTGGGCAGGGATCGCGATATACGCCAGTTGCGCAAGGTCCTCAAGCCTTATGTACTCGATAGCCGCGAAAACGTGTTTGTGCCGGATGAAGTCGACGGCCAGATCTGGATTGATCGGCTGGTGCTGACCCAGGGTGGCATCCTTGTGCTGGATGTGCGCCGCTACGAGGGCAACCTGTTTGGTGGTGAACAGATCAACGAATGGACGCAACTGCTCGGTATGAAGCGCAGCACCTTCAACAACCCGCTGTTGAGCATGCCGGCCCGGCTGCAGGCGGTCAAGGCGTTGATGCCGGAGATCCCCGTGGTCGGGCGAGTCGTGTTTACCTGCCTTGGCAGTTTTCAGAAAGGCATGCCGGAAGGTGTATCGATGTGCGATACGCTGGCAACGGACCTGGATGCTTTTTTTGCCTCACGCGTCGAGGCGGAACGTCTGCACCAGGCATGGCAAGATTTGCAGAAACATCTTGAACAGGCTGCACCATCCGGATCGCAGCAGACGTTATGAACAGCGCGCAACAAAACCGGTTATTCAGGCTGCTGGCACAACCCACCGCACCATTTTGTGAGCAGCACGTGATTCGTGAGATCGAGACGCAACTGGCGCGTACCCATATCCCGTATTTTGCCGACCCGCATGGCAATCTTGTGCTGGGTGTGGCCTCGAAGCAGGACTACCTGAGACGTATCCAGTTACGCAAGCGTGAGCCGGTGCGGCTGTTTATCGCACACATGGACCACCCTGGTTTTCACGGCGTACGCTGGTTGTCGGCAACACGGTTGCTGGTCAAATGGCATGGTGGGACGCCGGTCAAACATGTGAATGGCCGCAAGATCTGGATCGCGGCTGCGGATGAACAACTCGGTTGCGGCACATTGCGCAAGGCTGAAAAACACCCGAAATATGCCACACTCAGGCATAGCGAGATCGTGTTTGACCGGGTAACGGCGGCGCGGTTGCACGAACGTGCCGCGAAACGCCTGTTCGGTGCCTTTGATTTCAGCAAGCCTGTATGGCGCCAGGGTAAACGCCTGTATACGCGCGCCGCGGATGATCTGGTGGGTGTGTTCAACATTGTCGAGACTGCACGCAAGCTGTTTACCAGCAAGACAAAAGGCGACGTGCCTTTTATCGGCTTGCTGACCCGTGCCGAGGAGGTCGGTTTTGTCGGCGCCGTCGCGCACCTCGAACTCGGCTGGTTGCAACGTGCCAGCCGGCCGTTACTCGCAGTCAGTCTCGAGGCGTCACGCAACCTGCCCGGTGCCGTGCTTGGTAAGGGACCAGTGGTACGCCTCGGTGATCGGCGCACCGTGTTCGAGGCGAATGCCTTGCAGGTCGCCAGTGAACTGGCCGAGCGGGTCTTGCCCGGTGGGCATCAGCGCCGGCTTATGGATGGCGGTGCCTGCGAGGCAACCGCGGCCATGGCCTGGGGCTTGCCGACGATCGGTCTGACGCTGCCGCTGGGCAATTACCACAACCAGGGGCTGGATGGTGGTGCACAATGTCCGAAGCCATTTGGCCCTGCGCCGGAGTTCGTGCATGTCGATGATATCGACGGCGAACTGAAACTGTGTCGCGCACTCATGCGCGTGGGCCTGCCCTGGCAGCAGCCCTGGCAGGGCGTACGCAAACGCTTGCAACGTAATCAACAACGCCATATGCGCTTACTGGAACAGGAACGCTGATGACACTGCAGCATGCCTTGTTGAGCAAACTTGCGGATGGCCGGTTTCATTCCGGCGATGCGCTGGGGCGTGAACTCGGGGTGTCACGCACCGCTGTGTGGAAGGCGTTGCGGGACTGCGAGTCACTGGGACTGGTCCTGCAGGCGGTGCGCGGCCGCGGCTATCGCCTGGCCGGACCGATCGAATTGCTGGATGAGCAAGTGGTGCGCTGTCAGCTCAACGAGGAGAGCCGGCGGCTGCTCGCGCAACTGAGCCTGCATGAGCAGATCGACTCCACCAATAACTGGTTGCTGGCACAGGACCGTATCCATGCCCACGCCGTACTCGCCGAATACCAGCACGCCGGCCGGGGACGGCGTGGCCGCGACTGGCTGTCACCGTATGCCGCGAATGTGTACCTGTCACTGGGCTGGGTTTTTCCTGGTGGACCGGCCTCGCTGGCCGGCTTGAGCCTGGCCACCGGCGTGGCCGTGGCGCGCGCGCTGGCGGGGCTGGGGATCAGGGAGCTGGGGCTGAAATGGCCGAATGATCTGTATCTCGGTGGGGCCAAGCTTGGCGGTATCCTGCTCGAGCTACGCGGCGAACAGGAAGGGCCGTGTGAGGCGGTTGCCGGAATTGGCCTGAATGTGCGCATGCCGCGCGAAGAAGCGGCCGCGATCGAGCAACCGTGGACGGATCTGTCTGTACACGCCGGCGATCTGTCGCGCAATACGCTGGTGGCCCGCCTGCTTGATGAGCTTATGCTCATGTTCGAGTCGTTCAGTGATCAGGGTTTCGTGGCCTGCCACGACGAATGGCAGGCGCTGGATATCTTCCGCGGTCGCGAGGTGGTGCTGGAAACCCAGCGTTCACAGGTCCGCGGCGTGGCGCGTGGCGTCGACAGCAGGGGGGCCCTGTTGCTGGAAAATACCACGGGCCTGCAACGTTTCCATGCTGGCGAAGTGAGTCTGCGAGGCGGATAATGTCGCTATGATATTGCTACTCGACATCGGCAACAGCTTTATCAAGTGGGCGGGCTGCAGTGAAGGCAGCCTGCAGGAAAGCGGTGAACTGTTGCATGCCGGCGAATCACTGCACGAGGTATTCGCCGGGGCCTGGGGCAGTCTGGCGGTGCCGCGCCGCGTGCTGGCCGCGAATGTCGCCGGTGGCGCAATGGCCGGGGCACTGGACGGCTGGGTCAAGCAGCACTGGCAACTGCCCGTTGAATATGTCCAGGCCGCGGCAAGTGGCTTCGGTGTGACCAGTGCCTATACCGAGCCGCAGCACCTCGGTGTCGATCGCTGGCTGGCGATCATCGCCGCTTACCAGCGTGCCAGGGGCCCCGTGTGCATGATCGATTGCGGTACGGCACTGACCGTGGATGCCGTGGATGGCAAGGGGCAGCACCTCGGTGGTTTGATCCTGCCTGGTCTTGGCATGATGCGTGACAGCTTGTTGCAGCGCGCCGGGGGTATCGACTATGAGCCGGAGAATGAGCGCGTCAGCGATGACGTGCCCACGCTGCTGGCCAACGACACACAGGGGGCGGTGGAAGCCGGTAGTCTGTACGCGTTGATTGCCTTTATTGAGCGCGTGGTCGTCGATCTTGAGCGGGAGTTGGGGCAGACGATGCAGGTGTTGTTGACCGGTGGCGATGCGCCAGACATTGAGCCCTTGCTGACGCGTGAACCGGACTATAGCCCGAGACTCGTGCTTGAGGGCCTGGCCATGATGGCCGGTGAAGGCTGTACCGGCTTGAGCAGGGCGTAAGCCGGCAATCGATATGAAA
>JASFME010000023.1:0-16283 GCA_050117725.1 Granulosicoccaceae bacterium
GGGTGACAATATCTCGAAGCGCACTCCGTCCCACTGCCAGGCCTGCCCTGCCGCGCAGTGCATTGCCTGCGCGGAGACCTCTGCAGGTTGCCCGGCGAGTATCCCGGCCACCGGCAGTGCGTCCAGTACAGCGGGGGTGCCGCCATTGTGGTCACGATCGCCGTGACTGATCACGAGGCTGTCGATCCGTTCCACACCGAGACTATGCAGGTACGGCAACAACACAGCCCTGCCGGCATCGAAGCGGGCGCTGAAGACGGGCCCCGTGTCATAGATAAGTGTGCGGGAGTGAGTACGTGCCACGATCGACAGACCCTGGCCAACATCGAGCACATCAACGAGCAACTCGCCCGGCGCCGGACCAGATGGCCGCAATAACAGCATCGGTAAAATGCCTAGCAATCCGAGCCACCTCCCCGGCAGGCCACGTGGCAACAGGGTGATCACAATGCCGGATATTGCCGTCAATACCGTCCAGGCCGGTGCGGCCGGCATCGTCAGACTGGCAAATGACCATGCCGCCATGCCTTCTAGCATGACAGACAAGCCCTGCAGACTCATGGCGGCCAGGCTCCACAACTGTTCGAGGCCGAGCATCGACAACAGCATGGCGACAAACACGAGCGGCACACTGATGAAACTTACCCAGGGCACGGCAACCAGGTTCGCCAGCGGTGCCACGACGCTGATGCGCCCGAATAACACGACGAGCAGCGGTAACAGCGCGATGCTGATGGTCCATTGCACCCTGCCCCATTGCCTGAGCAGGCCGGGCGGCTGCAATTGGCCGCTGAGCGTGGCAAAGATCACGGCCACCGCCGCAAACGACAACCAGAAACCGGGCGCGAGTACGGCGAGCGGATCCCGTACCAGTACCAGCAGTAGGGCAAGGCACAGTGTGTCGAACGAGGCAATGCGGCGGCGCGCCAGCACGGCCAGCATGAACACGCTGATCATGATTACGGCACGCTGGGTCGGGATGGCAAACCCGGCAAGGGCAGCATAGGCGATGGCCGCAAGGATCGCCGTGACTGCCGCATAATCCTGTGCCGGCCGTAGCAGGCACAGACGTGGCACGTGACGCACCAGCGACAGCACCAGCCAGTACATAAAGCCGGCGACAAGCCCGATATGCAGGCCGGAGATCGCCACGAGGTGATTCGTGCCGGTACGGGTCAGCAATCGCCAGTCAGCCTCGTTCATCTGAGCACGATCGCCGATGGCCAGGGCCCGCACGATACCCTGGTGTGGATGCCCCGCCAGGGCCTGCCCGATACTGTCGGCGATCGACTGCCTTAGCCCGTCAATACTGAAGGATTGTTCGGGCCGCAGCATGACGGCCTGTTCGGGATGACGCACATAACCGGTCGCGGTGTAACCATTGGCGAACAGCCAGCGTTCGTAATCAAATCCCCCCGGATTGGCAAAGCCATGCGGGCGTTTCAGCTTTACCGTCAGAGACCACAACTGGCCAGGACGTAACAGCGGACGCTGTTTGCCGTACCATTTCAGGCGCAATTGCCAGTTCAGCGGCCGTTTCCTCTCGCCATCTAACAGCGAGTTGGCGACAAACACAAAACGACTGGCGCGTTCGAACTCGACCGGAATATCCTTCACCTGACCGATGATGCGCAGTTCCTGTCCTTCGAGATCTGCCGGCAGACGGTTATCGAGCAGGTGCTGGGCAAACAGCCAGGCCCAGCAGAAACCACAGGCAAAAGCCGTTACAGGCAGGAAAACACGCCGGTAAGCCGGGAAAAAATACAGCAGTGCAGCCGCCACAAACAGGCCGGCAGACCAGCCGATTGAAGGCAGTCGGGATAGATACTGAACGGCAAGAACACCGAGCAGAAACGCGATCGTCCATGTTCGCATTGCAGTAATATGCACTCCGGCATTTTTTTGTGGATAATACCCGAATATCAGGTGGTCGACAGGCCGGTTATGCTGAAGAAGTATATAAAAAAATTCATGCCGGATCACGACAAGGTCCGGTCCCACAAGCACCTGCAGGTTTTCGGGACACTTTTACACGATCCCAACCTGTTTCACATGAACCGGCGCTCGATATCCGGTGCGTTTGCCGTCGGGCTGTTTTGCGCCTGGCTACCTTTACCCTTCCAGATGATTGTGGCCGCGGCCGCGGCGATATATGTACGGGTCAATATGCCACTGGCTGTTGCGCTGGTCTGGACATCCAACCCGGTAACGATGCCACCGTTATTTTTCTTCGCCTACAAGCTCGGCGCATGGGTGCTTGGCCTGCCACATGGTAAGTTCCATTTTGAATTGAGTTTCAAGTGGTTGACCAATGAACTGCTCAATATCTGGCAACCCTTCCTGCTGGGTTGTTTCATTATGGGCGTTATCAGTTCGGCTGCTGGCTATTTCGTGATCCGTGGCCTGTGGCGCCTGCACATTATCAGCCATCTGAAACGGCGCAAGGAACAACGCCGCTTGCGCGAGGAAAACGCACGAAAAGAGCGGCTGTAAGCAGGCTGTTATTGAGAATAATTCACCGTCCAGGGGAAGAAGTTGACAGAAAAATGAAAAACTTCTTTCCGGGAACTGCCAACCGGTAACCTTTCTTTTATACCGGGTACGGTGATAATACCCCGCCTTCCAGCAACAACACCCTGTCCATGCGTGCGGCCATGTCCTCATCATGCGTCACGATGATAAAACTCGTGCCGAGTGATTCATTCAGCTCGAGCATCATGTCATAAACCTGGTTGGCGTTTTGACTGTCAAGGTTGCCGGTCGGCTCATCAGCCAGCACACAGGCCGGCCGGGTGACCAGTGCGCGGGCAATCGCGGCACGCTGCCGCTCACCGCCGGACAGCTCACTGGGTTTGTGCAACACGCGCTGTGACAGGCCTACCTGTGCCAGGCAATCTGCTGCCGCCCGCATCGCACGATGCGGTGCTTCCCCGCGAATCACGAGCGGCATCGCAACATTTTCCTGGGCGGTAAACTCCGGCAACAGGTGATGAAACTGGTAGACAAAGCCGAGGGTGCGGTTACGCAACTGGCCGCGTCTGGCCGCATTCAGCTTCGCCATGTTAATGCCATCGACATACACTTCGCCGCCGGTAGGCATATCGAGGCCGCCGAGCAGATGCAGCAAGGTGCTCTTGCCGGCGCCGGATCGACCCACAATTGCCACGCGTTCACCCTGCTTGATGGCAAGATTTACATCCCGCAATACATCGGCCTTTACCCGGCCATCATCAAAACGCCGGGCAATGTCACGACATTCAATCACAACCTTCGCTGCATCACTCATAACGTAACGCCTCTGCCGGTTGGGTGCTCGCCGCGCGCCAGGCGGGATATAGCGTCGCCAGCAGGTTCAGGATAAAGGCGGTGGCCGCGATAAACACGACATCAGCGTTTTGCACCTCGGAGGGGATATTGCTGATAATGTAGACATCCGGTGACAGGAACTTGATGCCCATCAGGTTTTCAATGGCACCAACGATATCGCTGATGTTGAAAGACAGTGCCAGGCCGGCTATCACCCCCAGCAAGACGCCGAGGAAGCCGATAACAAATCCCTGCACGACAAAGATTTTCATAATACTCAGTGGTGATGCGCCGAGTGTGCGCAGGATCGCGATATCACTTTGCTTTTCATTGACCGCCATCACCATGGTGACAATGATAAGGAATGCGGCAACCAGCACGATCAGGGTCGTGATGATCAGCATCATTTTCTTTTCGATTTCGACGGCGCGGAAGAAATTCGCATGCACACGCGTCCAGTCGCTCACGTAATAACCGCCGCTCAGGTTTTCAACCAGCTCACGACTGACAAGCGGCGCCATGAAAATATCATCAAGCTTGATGCGTACCCCCGAGGCAGCATCGTCGAGGCGCATGAGTTTCGCCGCATCGCGCATGTGAATGATGGCCAGCCCGCCATCGTACTGGTTATGGCCGATCTCGAAAATACCGACCACGGTGAAGCGCTTCAAGCGTGGCAGGATACCGGCCGGTGTAACATTCGCCTGGGGGGTAATCAGGGTCACTTTCGAACCGGGACTGACGCCCAGGGATCGTGCCAGGTATTTCCCGAGCACAATGCCGAACTCGCCCGGTTTGAGATCATCCAGCTTGCCAACGAGCATGTTATTACCAATCTCGGAAACCTCGCCTTCCTGTTCAGGGATAACGCCGCGTACGAAACTCGCATGTACAAACTGGCCGTGCGTCAACATGCCCTCGGTGCGAATAAACGGCGCGGCGCCGATAACCCGCGGATGCTGACGGGCCTGCGTAATGACGGTCTGCCAGTCCGACAGGTTACCCTCAATACCATTGATCGTCGCGTGCGAGGCGGCCCCCAGCAGACGATCACGTACTTCTGTCTGGAAGCCGTTCATCACGGACAGCACGGTGATCATGACGAGTACGCCGAGCGCGATGCCGATAATAGACAGGATGGCGATAAATGAAATGAAGTGATCGCGTTTGCGGGCGCGCGTATAGCGCAAGCCGATGAAAACTTCATAAGGTCTGAACATGCTACTTCCGGGCTAATCTCATTTTGCTGCTGGCATGATACCGGATAAGTGCGGCCGGCGCATCGTGGCAAACACTCTCTTTGTGGCATGGTTCACAGCCTGCGGCCGGATTTATGGGGATACTGGACACGGTAAACAATTGTATCAAATGACTTTTACCGCCCCACACCTGCTGATATAGTCACGGGTAACAGGCCGGATATGGTTATCACAACAAGGAGTCAGTAACATGGTCAGACATCTTCACACCTTTTTCGTGACCCTGTTTATCTGTGCCGGTGTACTCGTGTTCGCCCCATCCGCGCAGGCCGACAAACTCAGTATTTTCGACGAACCGGCCGCTGTTGAGCGTCCACAACGTGGCATGACCATGAGCGCGGTCGAGCAGCAATACGGCAAACCGGAAACGGTCGTGGACGCGGTGGGCGAGCCACCAATCACGCGCTGGGTGTATGACAATTTCACCGTGTATTTCGAACATAATCGCGTGATCCACGCCGTTGTCCACCGCAAGTAATGACATCACAACGGGTATAATGCGACAGGCGGGCTTACCCGCCTGTTTTCGTATGTGAGTGCACGATGAACCGACGCCTGCCTGCCGAATGGGAACCTGTCGATACTGTCCTGTTGACCTGGCCACATGCCCATGGCGACTGGGGCAAGACCCTGCGCGACGTGCAGGACAATTTTCTGCGCCTGGCCCGGGCCATCAACCCGCATGCCCGGCTTGTGATCAGCGCCAATGACGAGGCCGATGCCGCGAGCATCAGCGACCTGCTCAATAATGCCGAATGCGACATGCGCCGTATCGATATTTACACCGTACCCTCGAATGATATCTGGGTACGTGATCACGGCCCGATCACCATCGACATCGATGGCCGGCCGCAGCTGCTCGATTTCGTGTTCAATGGCTGGGGGGGGAAGTACGCCGCCGACCTCGATAACCAGGTGACGCGTCGACTCCTCGCCCAGGGGGCCTTTGCCGATATGCCCTGCGACAGTATCGACTTCGTGCTCGAAGGCGGCAGCCTCGAAACGGATGGCCGGGGCACCCTGCTCACCACCCGGCAGTGCCTGCTTGCGCCAACGCGCAACCCCGGCCTCGATGAGGCCGCCATCGAGGCCCGCCTGCGTGACGCTCTCGGGGTCGAGCGTGTGCTGTGGCTAAGTCATGGTGATATCGTCGGTGATGACACCGACGGCCACATCGATATGCTGGCCCGCTTCACCGATCCGGAGACGCTTGTCTATATGATCTGCGACGACCCGGCCGATCCGCATTACGCGCCACTACAGGCCATGCAGGAGGAACTGCGCGCATTCACGACTGCTGGAGGCGAACCCTACCGGCTCGTGTCCCTGCCGCTCCCCACGCGCATCGATAATGCAGACGGTGAACGCCTGCCGGCCAGTTATGCGAATTTCCTGATCCTGAACGGGGTCGTGTTGCTGCCCGTGTACGGTGTAGCGGAAGATGCCGAGGCCATCACGCGCCTGCAGGACTGCTTCCTGCACCATGAGGTCGTGGCTGTCGATTGCCGCGCCCTGATTAACCAGTTCGGCAGCCTGCATTGCGCCACCCGGCAAATCATCGCTTGAGACAGGCGCGTTTCGTGCTAACATTTTCACCAACCCTGACTGACCGGCCCTGCCATGCCTGATGATTCACTTCGCGTTGCACTCGTGCAGCGCGCCTGCAGCGACAACCCCGCAGATAACCTTGCCGCGTGTTGCGAGCAAATTTCTGCCGCGGCCTCGCAGGGCGCGCAACTCGTCGTGCTCGAGGAGTTGCACAACAGCCTGTATTTCTGCCAGCAGGAAGACACGACGCAGTTTGATCTCGCCGAGCCCATCCCCGGACCATCTACCGATGCGCTTGGCGCTACGGCCAGGCAACATGGCGTGGTGATCGTCGCCTCGCTGTTCGAGGAACGTGCCGTCGGCCTGTACCACAACACCGCCGTGGTGCTGGACAGTGACGGCAGCCTGGCCGGCAAGTACCGCAAGATGCATATCCCGGACGATCCGGGTTATTACGAAAAGTTTTACTTCACGCCCGGTGATCTCGGTTTTGCCCCCATTCAGACCTCGCTCGGCAAACTCGGCGTACTGGTCTGCTGGGACCAGTGGTTCCCGGAAGCGGCACGGCTTATGACACTCGCCGGTGCCGGGCTATTGATCTATCCCACGGCCATCGGCTGGGACCCGCGTGATGACGAGGCCGAACGCGAACGACAGCGCGATGCCTGGATCACGGTACAGCGCAGTCACGCCGTGGCCAACGGCGTACCCGTGCTCAGTTGCAACCGCACCGGGCATGAAGCCGATCCGGGTAGCACCTCGGCGGGCATCCAGTTCTGGGGGTCGAGCTTTGCCTGTGGTCCGCAGGGCGATCTGCTCGCCAGTGCGCCAACCGACGAAGATACCCTGCTGGTTGTCGATATCGACAGGCAGCGTGCTGAAAAAGTGCGGCGCATCTGGCCCTACTTGCGGGATCGCCGCATCGATGCGTACGATGGACTGCGCCAGCGTTATCTCGATGAACCGCCCCCGGGTATGAGCCCGGGGAAAGATATTAATAAGGAATAAACTGCGATGATCCTGATCCTGCACCCGGACACCGACAAGCACAGTGAGGAATACCAGGCACTCATGCAACACCTCGAAGGCCTGCAGGACATTCAACACCGCGTGCATGACGAGG
Organism: Granulosicoccaceae bacterium; assembly: GCA_050117725.1. Lineage (GTDB taxonomy): Bacteria > Pseudomonadota > Gammaproteobacteria > AKS1 > AKS1 > JASFJH01. The sequence goes on from JASFME010000023.1 coordinate 7,237, forward strand.
TCGGGATCGAGCAGACCCTCACCGAGGTCTACCTGGTCGGCAATACACTCGCGCTGGACATCGATGACATGCAAAGCCTGCCCTGCGTCGAGCGCGTCGTGCGCGTCTCCGAGGAATACCGCATCCTCGGCCGGCACAAGGACGAACAGCGCAGCACCTCGTTTGACTACAATGGCGTCACCTTCGGCCAGGACAACCTGCACGTGTTCGCCGGGCTGTGCGCCGTGGATATCCCCGAACATGTCGAACTCATGATGAAGGCGCTGCAGGCACACGGCCAGGTCTGTACGCGCATGGGCGCCTACAAGCCACGCACCAACCCGTATTCGTTCCAGGGCCATGGCAAGGCCTGCCTGCCGTGGGTGTTTGAACTGGCCGGCAAGTATGGCATCAAGGTCATCGCCATGGAGGTCACGCACGAGACACATGTCGACGAGATCAACGAGGCACTGGAAAAGACCGGCCACCCGACCGGCGTCATGCTGCAGATCGGCACGCGCAATACGCAGAACTTTGAACTGTTGAAAGCCGTCGGCCGGCAGCGCGTCCACCCGGTCCTGCTCAAGCGCGGTTGCGGCATCACGCTCGAAGAATCCCTGAATGCCGCCGAGTACCTGGCCAGCGAAGGCAACCGCAAGGTGATCTTCGGCCTGCGCGGCATGAAAACCAACATGGGCGACCCGCACCGCAACTTTATCGACTTTGCCCATGTGCCCGTCGTGAAGCGCCTCACGCGTATGCCCGTGTGCATCGATCCCTCACATTCCGTCGGGACACGCGACCGCGCGCCGGACGGCATCCTCGATGTCATGCATGCCACCGCACAAGGGGTGATCGCCGGCGCCAACATGATCCTCGTCGATTTTCACCCGAAACCGGAAAAGGCGCTCGTCGATGGCCCGCAGGCGTTACTCATGGAAGAACTGCCCTACTTCCTCGATGACGTGGCGATTGCGCGGGAGGCGTATGAGAAACGGGTGAAATTGTTTGGCGAATAAAGCCGGTTACAGACCCAGTACTTCAGATGTTGGCCTGAAAGACGACAAGCAGAAAAATATCATATATTATCAGTAACATAATAATGATAATGGGGGGTGAACAGGCATTATTGTGATTTGCCCGCCGACCTGTATCCCGTGGTCTATATAAAAAAATAAACCAAAGCTTCGGAGCATAACGCCAATGAACAGCCCGGCTGCCACACAGTTGGACACGCCATCCAGCATGCCCTCTGAACCCCATCATGATTTGTTGGTGCGCGGTAACAAGCTTCAGCTTTTATACCACCAGTCCTTTCACGCTGTGTTTGTCAGTCTGGTGACGGCCCTGGTAGTAACCAGTATTTTGTGGGCCGAGATTGAAACAACCGTACTGCTTATATGGCTGGGTGCCGTAGCGGCCAGTTCCATGATTCGTTTTACGCTGTTCATGACATATTTCCGGGCTGCGCCTGAGGGAGCGGCGATACTTGCCTGGGAGAAACCGTACTTCATCACCCTGCTGCTGTCTGCCTCGGTGTGGGGTGTTGGCAGTCTATTGATCATGCCTGCTGACTCCCTGCTGTACCAGGCAATCATTTATTGTTTTCTTATGGGAATGGCAGGTGGCGCATTGTCCGTGTATTCAGCCATTCGGCTGTTCGCCATCACGACGATAGCCATGATGCTGCTGCCTGTCACAACCTGGTTTATTACTCAGGGAAACACAACGTCGGTTATGCTGGGCGTCGGTGGCTGCATCTTTTTTCTCTCCGCACTTCGGGCAACAAGGGTCCTGTCCAGCGCCCTGCATTGCAGTTTCGAATTGACCCATGAACTCACAGAGGCAAAAGAAAGTGCGGAGTTTATGGCAAGAACCGATACCCTTACCGGTTTTAATAATCGTCGCTCATTCACTGAACTGGCAAATGCGCAAATCAACCATTGTCGACGCCATGGACAACCTGTCTCGCTGCTTGTGCTGGATATCGACGATTTCAAGTCCATCAATGACAGTCGTGGGCATTCTGCGGGTGATCTGGCATTGCAACACTTTTCCCATTGCACGCAATCCGTTATCCGCGCTTCGGACATTTGCGGCAGAATCGGTGGCGAGGAGTTTGCCGTGGCTCTGCCTAACGCTACTCTAGGCAACGCGAAAATTATTGCGGAAAAAATAAGAATTGCTATTTCTGAGGCACCGGTTCAGACCTCCAGCGAGGGGTTCTGTATTACTTCGAGTATCGGCGTGGCCACGGGGAATGCCGATATTGAACAATTACTCGGCGAGGCTGACGCCGCCATGTACGAGGCCAAGAAGTCTGGAAAGAACAGGGTCGTTTGTCATGAATCGTGGGTGGGAAGCAAACCGGGTTAAGGCCGGCATGTCCGTAATGTTACACCTGCAACACAAAGCATCACGGTAATTACACTGTATTTTCCACCTGCGATAATCATGGTTGCGAGAAACCGGGATACATATTGTCGAGGGATTCTGAATGCGTTTATTATCAAGAATATTGTTACTGGTTATTGTGGCAAACGCCACCTTCATGGCGACGTATGTTCATGCATCAGAAGAACCAGTTCCTTTTGTTATGCAACTGACTCGCAAGTCTGAAGATTTTGGCCACAGGAGAGCATTCCTGCAAATAGACAAAGTGCTCACTGACATCGGTGAAAAGAAGCTTGAAATAGTCGTGGTTGCTTATGAGGACGGCATTCATGCACTTCTGGAGAATAACCCGGAAACATCGCAATTACTGACGAAGCTGGCCAATCGTGGTGTGACCTTCAAAGCCTGTCGAATAAGTATGCAGGCATGGGGGCTTGAAGATAACCAGTTCCCACTGGAGGTGGGATTTGTACCGGCAGGAGCACCGGAAGTTATCCGCCTGCAGATGCAGGGTTATAAATACTGGCGTCCCTGACAAAGTCTTGATTGCGTACTTCTCGCATAATCGCGACATGTAACGCGAACAGGTATTGTCTGCGACTCAATAAGGGTTGATCTGTCGCTGAACCTCTGTCATGCCCGCATTGGCATTACCAACTTTTTTGGGATCAGGTGTCGGGCTGTTGGATAACTCATCCATTTCACCTGATCTATTATGTAAATTCCACTGCTTGTGCCGTCGGGCATATTAATCACCGCCCCGGTTTTGCGTTGCCTCATTTAAGCTTGTTGATACCGAGCGTCTTCAGCAGGTATTTCTCATAGACACTCTCGATGATGCCCTTCCTGACCTTGCGCAGAAAATACTTTTCGAAAGCTATCTTGCCGAGATGAACCCATTTTCCCTTCTTCATCCAGTTCACGTTGCGCGGCGGTATCTGCGGACTGGCGACAAAGGCGATACCGTTATCACCCATGTCTGCCAGGCAGATAGCATTCCAGGTCGCTTTTGACTCAGGCTCCTTGCCGTCAATCGTGGCGCGGATATTCTCCGCCGCCGCGTGCGCCATGGTCTCAATCATGTAACCGGTTTTCGGTACGCCGGTGGGCACTGGGGTAGCACCCAACGGGGCGATGGCGACACAGACCCCTACACCGTAAATATTCGGGAAGGTCGGATTACGCTGCAATTCATCGATCAGAATGAAACCCCGCGGGTTGACCAGCCCCTCGACATCCTTGACGGCGTCGATGCCGGTGAAGGCCGGCAACATCATGCTGTACTTGAATGGCAACTCATGTTGTTTCTTTTCGTTGCCCTCGTCATCCATTTCCGTGACATACATCATATCTGCCTCGACCTTCGTCACTTTGGCGTTACATATCCAGTTGATATGATGGTTGCGCAGTTCGCTCTCCATCATCCCCTTCGAATCACCCACCCCGCCCAGGCCGAGATGGCCGATGTACGGTTCAGACGTGACAAAGGTCATGGGTACCTTGTCGCGGATCTTGCGCCGCCGCAGATCGGTATCCATGATGAAGGCAAATTCATAGGCCGGACCAAAACAGGACGCCATCTGCACCGCGCCCACCACGACAGGGCCGGGGTCGGCGACGAACTCATCCCACTTGCCGGCGGCCGCCTCGGCATGCGGCGTGGTGCAGATCGACGCGGTATGCGCATCAGGCCCCAGGCCTTCGACTTCATCAAAGGCCAGGCGCGGCCCGGTGGCAATGATCAGGTAATCATAATTAACACGCCTGCCGTCGGTGAGTTCGACCTCGTTGCTGTCCGGGTGAACGCGGCTGGCGCCAATGCTTATAAAATCTATGCCTTTGTTCTCGAAGATTGGCCGCATGTTGACCATGATCTCGTCGGGCTTGCGCCAGCGTACCGCGACCCAGGGATTGGAGGGGGTGAACTGGAATTGCTCGCTGTTGGAGATGACGGTTAACTTGTCCTCAGGGCGGGCCAGTTGGTGCATTTCATAGGCGGCTGCCACGCCACCAATACCGGCGCCGAGTATCACGATATGTGCCATAACCAGATCCTTACGATTAATTGGAAATCAAGATACATAAATATGGCAAATTATTCAGTGTGACACCTTGATCCGCGTCAATGATTAACCGCAATGCATGAAGGGAAGAATGCCAGGCAATCGCCGGGCAGGTGGCTATTAAAAATAATAGGCCAGTTCTGCCTGCACATAATCATCGCGCCGCAGTTCGTACAACCGATCGGCGGGAGGGATATCGATAAACCAGCGCGCTTCGACGCTGAGTTTCCAGCTGTCGCCAAGACGGCGGCTGGCCTCGAGATTGAACAGCCGCGCGGAACTGTCCAGGTCCTGGATCACACCGGCCAGCAATTCCGTGCTTTGCACGTCGTTCAGCGCAATGCGCGTCCCCATGAACAGGTCGTTTTCGAAGATTGTGCCTGCTTCGCCGCGGTCATCGTATAAATACTCGGTCAGCACGCCGACATCGACGGCCGATTCAAGCACGCCATAAAAAGTGTATTCAAAGCCCCCCGCCAGCGCCGTGAAGCGCTCCCCCTGCCCGCTGCGACTGATCGCCTCGAACTTCCACAGCCAGGCATCGCGGGTCAGCTGCAACTCGAGACCGGTCTGGTCAATGACGTCGTACACGGGCACGAGGGCTGGCTGGCCATTGATAACGGCAGGCAGCAAGCGCGGCTCGCGGCTCGTGCCGGAAAAGTGTGACACGGCGATATCGAGCTCATCGATCACATGTGACCAGCGCACGGCCAGGTCAATACGATCCCGCCCGCGCGATGACGTATAGCGTGGATAATTGTCGGCAACGGTCAGGCTGTTGCGCAGGCGCCCTTCCCGTCCCGGGAAGCTGCGCTCGCGCGAGCCCGGCAGCACGAACACACCGAGTTCACCCCAGTCCCGGATAAAGGTGAACTGCAGCATGGGCTGCCCCAGCTTGTCCTCACCATCGAGATTTTCGACCACATCGGTCTGGTTGATGATATCGACGAGGTGCACCGACTCGGTCTTGCCCCAGAATACACGGCCGATACCGGCACGCAGTGCCCAGTCATCCGCGACGTAGTCCCAGTGCAGGGCGCGTATATCAAAATGCGTGCGCTCCGCGTCATGCTCATCGACACGCAGGTAGGGCTCAAACACGAGGCTGTGGTTGCCGCCTCCCCAGCTATGGTAATACTCGGGCTGGAGGGAAAACGAGAAGTTGTCATCGTGCTGGCGGTTGTCGAGCGCATCATGGGCAAAGCCACGCCACTCCAGCGCGATGTTACCGGACCACTCACCTGCCCTGGCCGTGACGGCAAGCAAGAGCAGGACGGTTATGGCAAGACAGCGTTGCATGGCGGTGGCTTAACGTACGCGCTTCAGGCTGGCGCGCGTAAAGTCATTATCGTCAAAGCCGTTACGGAACCGGTAATCCGACCATTGCAGCACGGTACTCTTGCCGGTCTGGTGGTTTTCCATGAACAATTCATCGGCACGCCAGTACCGATCGAGATATTGACGGTAACCGCGAAACACGAGTGTTTTCAGCAGGGCGTTCTTGCGATCATAAAACGCGATCTTTTGCGGGCGATATTCCTGCTTGTCCATCCAGGCAATCTGCCGCGTGTAACCGGAGTTTTCATCGACGGGAAAGCGTTCGATAACAAAACATTCAAGTCCCTCGTCATTTCCCGGGCAAGGCTCATCACGCAGATACTTGTAGGTGTACTTCTCGACTTCCTGTGAAGCAAAATCCTCGTAGGCAAACTCGCTGCCCATGAACGAGCCGGACTTGTTCGCCGACGAGATGCGCTTGACGCGTTTCAGCGCGGGCAGATACAGCCACTGGTCATCGTTGCCGACCTTGTGCGAATAGGACAACAAGCCCGTGCCCTTCACGTCACGTGGCCGGTCAAACACGAAAATGCTCTTGTCACCATCGTCTTTGACTTCGAGCACCTTCACACGCATATCGCGCACGCTTTCCTCGCCGTGGCGGTTACGCAGGATCATTTTCATCTCGGCCTTCGAATCGCCAAAGCCGGTATCACGCCGGTCGGCCTCGACCGCAATTGCCAGGCCCTTTTCTTGCGGTGTTTCGGCAAGTGCCGGTTCAGGCAGGATCGTCAGCAGGCACAGTATCCATAGCGCGTGTTTCATTTTGCTTCTCCTCGATCTTCATTAACAGCGGCGGCAGGAACAGAAAGTCCGCGGCCAGGGCAAAGCTGATGGTAATGGCAGTGAGCAGGCCCATGCCCGAGTTCAACTCGAAGGCGGACAGTGACAACACCAGGAAGCCGGCGACCAGCACGACCGAGGTCACGACCAGCGCCATCCCCACCGTGGTAAAGGCGTAACGCACCGCGTCGGGCGAAGACATGCCCTCCTCGCGGCGGGCCCGCAGGTACTTGCTCAGGAAATGCACCGTGTCATCGACGATGATGCCGAGCGTCATGCTCGACACGACTGACAGGGCCAGTCCGACCTTGCCGACAAGCAGGCCCCACAGGCCAAAGGCCATCGCCGCGGGTACCAGGTTCGGGATCATGCTGATCAGGCCAATCTTCACCGAACGCAGCGCGACAACAAGCGTTAACGATATCAACAACAAGGCGATGGTCGTACCGAGCAACATGCTGCGGATATTGCGCGCGCCGATGTGCGCGAACATGATCGTCGAACTGGAACCTTTGGCCTGCATATAATCCGGCAGGTTTTGTTTAATCCAGTCATCGGACATCGCCTCCATGGCCAGCACATCGTTACTCGACACGTTGTTCATGGTCACGGTGACACGCGTCGAGGATTTGTCGACATTGATCTGGTTGTTCAGGTCGAGACCGAATGGCAGCGACAATTCATATAACAGCAGGTACTGCGCGGCGAGCGGGCGTTCCTCCGGCAGTTTGTACCATTCCGCATCATCACCGTGCATGTTGCGGTTGAGACGTTTCATGGTATCCGTCAACACGTTCACGTGCATGACGTTTGCCTGCGCACGGTACCACTGTGCAAACTCATCGAGCTTGCGCAGGTAGACCGGTTCGGCGATCCCCCCGGCACCCTGCGCCGGGATGGAATACTCGATCATGTAAATGCCTGTCAGGTTCTCGCTCGAGTAATCGGTATGCCGGCGAAACTCGACTGTTTCGTCGAAGTATTTGACGAACTCGTCGTTAAGCTCGTTACGCGGCACAAACGACACCAGCATGACAATTGCGCCGGCCATAATGATAATCAGCCGTTTCCGGCTACTGATCACGAAATCAGCGAACTTGCCCATGAGTTCACTGCCGCGCTGGCGCGGCTTGTGCCTGACTGGCAGGATCATCATGAGCGCCGGCAGAATAGTGACTGACCAGATAAACGAGGCCGCCACACCCATCGAAACAATATTGCCCAGTGTGCGGAACGGTGGCGCATCGCTGAAATTCATCGACAGGAAACCGAGTGCCGTGGTCAGGGATGTCAGGAACACGGGCTGCAGGTTGATGCGCATGCTCTCCAGCATGGCGGCCTTTTTATCGCGCGTACCGTTTAGCTTTTGCAGAAAGGTGATCAGGATATGCACGCTGTTCGCGACGGCGATGGTCATGATGATGGTCGGCGCCGAGGTGGTAGGCGGTGACAAGGCCAGGTGCATCCAGCCAGTCAGGCCGAGTGCGGCGAGTATCGAGGCGATGATCACGGCAAGCGAGGCCACCGTCGCCGTGACACTGCGCAGCAATACGGCCAGCAGGATGATAACAAGCAGGAACATTGCCGGCACGAGGGTTTGCAGATCGGTCTGGCTGGCCTCGGAGAAGGCCGAATTCATGACGACCATGCCGGTCAGGTAGACATCGATGCCCGGGTAATCCTCGCGCATCTGCGCGGCAAGTTGTTTGGCATATTTTGCCGCCTCGGGTACTTCGAGATGCTGTGCCTTGCCGGGCAACTGAACGGTGACATTCACGCCGGTGGTACGCGCATCGGGCGAGACGATACGATTCACCAGCAACGGCTCCGCCAGGGCCACGGTCCTGATTTTCTCCAGCTGCGTATCGTCAAGTTGCATCGCATTACTGACGAGGTCGGCAACGATCAGGTCATCTTCCTCGGCATAGCTGTACTGGAAGTTCGTGACGGAATCGACGCGAATGGAATACGGTATCTTCCAGGCCCGGCTCGTCAGATCCTCGATGGCGGCGAGTGTCTCACGCGTAAACACCTTGCCGTCCTTTGGCGCAATCACAAACAGGACGTTGTCGTTCTTCGTATAGGTGTCCTGCAGGGCATCGAAGGCCTGCAATTGCGGGTTTTCTTCACTGAAAAAGATGCGGTAGTCGGTCGTGAAATACAGGTTACGGGCGCCCGAGGCCAGCAGGGCCAGCGCAACGAGGCTTGCCAGCAAGGTCACGTACTTGTGATCGAGAATCCATTCAATAATACGCAGCATAGTTGTCTCCCGCGTTATCCATCAGGCTTGATGAGTCAAGCCCTGAGCGACTCCAGGTAGTCGAATACCGCCCGCATCGTGCCCACGACAATGTCCTCACGCCGGGCATTCTTTGCCATGCCGACCGCGCCCTCGATAGTCGCGACGATGAACATGGCGACATTGTCGCAATCAATATCCTCGCGCACGAGGCCGGCGCCCTGGCCGCGGCTCAGTGCCTCGACAATGCT
>JASFME010000024.1:0-16136 GCA_050117725.1 Granulosicoccaceae bacterium
AACTTTATCGTGTGCAGTTGCCATTTTTCGAACCTCCTTAGTGTGCCGCAGCCGGTGCCGTAATTTCGGCAACCGCAGGTTTGGCGCCAGCGATCGTCTTCCACATGTTGAATGCCATGATCAGCATACCGATGAGGAAGAACACACCACCGAGGAAGCGCACGATGTAGAACGGGTGCATGGCCTGAACACTTTCGATGAAGCTGTAGGTCAGGGTGCCGTCGGCATTGACTGCACGCCACATGAGGCCCTGCATGACGCCGGATACCCACATCGAGACGATGTACAGGGCAATACCAATGGTCGCCAGCCAGAAGTGGGTCTCAACCAGCGCGAGCTTGTAGATTTCACGGTTGAACAGGCGCGGGATCAGGTAGTACATCGCACCGATGGAAACCATGGCCACCCAGCCGAGTGCACCGGAGTGAACATGACCGATAGTCCAGTCCGTGTAATGCGACAGGGCGTTCACCGTCTTGATGGCCATCATCGGGCCTTCAAAGGTGGACATGCCGTAGAAGGACACCGACACGATAAGGAAGCGCAGGATGGGATCGCGGCGCAGTTTTTCCCAGGCGCCGGACAGGGTCATGATACCGTTAATCATGCCGCCCCAGCTCGGTGCCAGCAGTACCAGCGAGAAGACCATGCCGAGTGACTGGGTCCAGTCCGGCAGGGCCGTGTAGTGCAGGTGATGCGGGCCGGCCCAGATATAGGTGAAGATAAGTGCCCAGAAATGCACAACTGACAGGCGGTACGAGTACACCGGGCGTCCTGCCTGCTTCGGAATGAAGTAGTACATGATGCCGAGGAAGCCCGCCGTGAGGAAGAAGCCTACCGCGTTATGGCCATACCACCACTGCACCATCGCATCCTGGACACCGGCGTAGGCCGAGTAGGACTTGAGGAAGCCAACCGGCAGGGCGGCGCTGTTGACGATATGCAGTACGGCAACCGTGACAATGAAGCCGCCGAAGAACCAGTTCGCGACGTAGATGTGCTTGACCTTGCGCTTGACGATTGTGCCGAAAAACACAATCGCATAAACCACCCAGACCACGGCGATCAGGAGATCGATTGGCCACTCCAGCTCGGCGTATTCCTTTGAACTCGTGTAGCCCAGGGGCAGGGTAATCGCGGCGAGGATGATCACGACCTGCCAGCCCCAGAAGGTAAACGCGGCGAGCTTGTCACTGAGCAGACGCGCGTGACAGGTACGCTGTACGACATAGTACGATGTCGCAAACAACGCCGAACCGCCAAAGGCGAAGATCACGGCGTTGGTATGCAGCGGGCGCAGCCGGCTGAAGGTGAGGTAGGGGATATCCATGTTGAGAAACGGCCAGGCCATCTCGGCGGCGATGAAGACGCCGACGGCCATACCGACGATACCCCATATCACGGTCATAATGGCGAATTGCCGTACGACCTTGTAGTTGTACGTATCCTGGGTAGCAGTCATTATGCCTATCCTAATTTAAGTAGTTGCTGAAAAAATTAATAATTAAGCTTTGTAGTTCAACCAAATAGCGCCGGCAAGGTACCGAAACTGCTGGTGTAAACCGGGCCGATGCCATAACCCCACAGGATCACCGTGGCGGCCATGACCGCGACCAGTACCACCAGGCCGACTGCGAGCACGGCGCTGGCAAACAGGAAGCCCTGGTCCTTGTTCACTTCCATGACGATCGGCAGGCCCGTGTACAGCAGGTAAACGCTGTAGGCGAGGGCCGGCAGACCGATAATCATGTTCAGCCAGAGGATCGGGTAGAGCGTCATCAGACCGATAACAAACAGGGGTGTGGCAGAGTACGCTGATACAGCGATGGCCAGTGGCAGCGGTTGCGGGCTGCCATAGGTCTTACCCATCCAGTGAATCATCTTGCCGATGGTGAACACGGCAACGAGCATGGTTACATACAGGGCGATAGCAATTGTGGCGGCGCTTTCGATATTGAGTTTGACGACTTCACTCGTACCAATCTGCCAGCCGATTTGCGTGGTGCCGATGAATCCGGACAGAGCCGGGATCGCGGCCAGGAACAACACATGTGAGCAATAACATTTACCAATGGAACAACGTTCCTTTTTAATGTCCTCCCACTCCTCGACAGGGTGTGCAAATAACCCCCAAACATGTGACAAAAACATATTTTTATACCCTCTGCAGATGGTGACGTCAGTCAAAAACTCCGTCTTTACAGTCGTTATTATTTCACCGAGAATGGTTAAAACTTGACCATAATGTACGGATTTCCTTACTAAATTAGTAAATTATAATATATTAATTATACGCAATGCTTGCTATGGATGCGAGTCTAGATGCGGTGCAAGCAGTGAGCATTGATCCAGATCAATCCAGGCTATCGGGGCCGAACTACGCTATAACAACCCCGGCAGCGAGCAGCAACTATATGAAACTACACCGGGCTATACTGATTGTCAGCCCCGAAATGTAAATAAGTGATACAAGCCGATATGCCCAACTCCTCTCCCGAGTCCTGTTTTCACTGCGGTTTACCCGTGCCGGGCGGTGCCAATTACCCTGTGAAAATCGAGGGAAAATGGCAGCCCATGTGTTGCCGCGGTTGTCAGGCAGTGGCGCAGGCGATCATCGATGCCGGCATGGGCGATTTCTACAAGTACCGCACCGATACAAGCCAGACCGGCCAGGAACTCGTGCCGGAATTCCTGCGCCAGACCGAGGTGTACGACAACCCGGTGTTGCAGCAGCAATTCGTGCGCAGCGCCGAGGGGGAGGGAGAAGATGTCCGCGAGGCAGACCTGATCCTTGAAGGTATCGTCTGCGCCGCCTGTGTCTGGCTCAATGAGCGGCACCTGTCCAGCCTGCCCGGGGTACTGGCGGTATCGGTCAACTACAGTACGCACCGCGCCCGGGTGAAGTGGGACAATACCCGCCTCCACCTGAGTGACATCCTCAAGGCCATCAGTGCGATTGGTTATCTCGCTCATCCCTACGATCCGGATCGGCAGCAGCAAATCATCGAGCGCGAACGCCGCACCCTGCTAAAGCGCCTCGGCCTGGCCGGCGTACTCGGCATGCAGGTCATGACGATCGCCGTGGCGCTGTATTTCGGCGCGTTCAGCGGCATCGAGGAGAATTTCCGGCAGTTTTTCCTCTGGCTCAGCCTCGGCCTGACCCTCCCCGTGTTGCTGTACTCGGCCGCGCCGTTTTACCGCGCCGCGCTGCGCGATGTGAAACGCGGCCAGGCCGGCATGGATGTGCCGGTATCACTGGGTATGAGCATCGCCTTTATCGGCAGTGTCTGGACAACGGTGACGGGTAGCGGCGAGGTCTATTACGACTCGGTGGTCATGTTCACCTTCTTCCTGTTAACCGGCCGCTATTTTGAACTGGCGGCACGCAAGAAGGCCGCCGAGGCCTCCGAACATCTCGTACACATGGCGCCGGCGATGGCGACGCGCATTGACGCGCAGGGTAATGAGCAGGTCGTACCGGTGGCGGAACTCGCGGTCGGCGATCGGCTGCGCGTGCGGCCCGGTGAGAGTGTCCCGGCCGATGGCGTGATTCTGGCCGGGCGCGCCAGTATCGATGAGGCCGTCCTGACCGGTGAGAGCATGCCGGTCGCTCGCGGTGCGGGTGAGCAGGTGATCGGCGGCAGTGTCAATGTCGACAGTCCGATCGATATCGAGGTGGAGAAGACCGGTCAGGACACGGTGCTCTCCGGGATCCTGCGCCTGCTCGATCGCGCCCAGTCGGAAAAACCGCATATCACGCGGCTTGCGGATCGCACCGCGGCCTGGTTTGTGCTGGCCGTGATTGTACTGGCTGTCGGGGTAGCCGGCTTCTGGTGGTGGCATGATCCGGCCCACTGGCTGCCGATCACGGTCGCGGTACTCGTCGTGACCTGTCCATGCGCGCTGTCACTGGCCACGCCGACAGCGGTCACCGCGGCAACCGGGCGCCTGACCCGGAGCGGGTTGCTGGCGACACGCGGCCATGCCCTGGAGACCTTTGCCCGTGCCACGCACATCGTATTCGATAAAACCGGCACGCTCACGGTCGGCAAGCCGGAGTTGCTCGATATCCACGCGCTGGCAGACATGCCCGTGCAGCAGCTCCATGTGCATGCCGCGGCCCTTGAACAACATTCCGAGCATCCGCTGGCACGTGCCGTGTGTGCCGGCATTGCGGCCGGCACAGTGAGTGCAACAGAGTTGTCGAATACGCCGGGCGGTGGCTTGCAGGGCCATATTAATGGTAAACGCTATGCACTCGGCACTGTCGGGTTTGTGCGTGATGCCCTGTCATTGCCGGATTCGCCACCACGGCCGCATGAACAGGATCAAGCGGGACATACCGTGGTCGCGTTTGCCTGTGAAACGGGCTGGCTGGCGTGGCTCGTGTTCGGTGACAGGCTGCGTGACGATGCACACCGGCTCGTGCACAGTCTGCAGGCCGACGGGCGCAAGGTGTGCCTGTTGACGGGGGATCATGCCGCACCGGCAAACGTGATTGCTGCACAGCTGGGCATTGACTGTGTGCACGCCGGCCTGGCGCCGCAGGACAAGTTGCAGCGCGTACGCGAGATGCAGGAAGGCGGCGCCATCGTGGCGATGATCGGTGACGGGGTGAATGATGCGCCGGTGCTGGCTGGTGCCCAGGTATCGGTCGCCATGGGCAGTGGTACGCAACTTGCGGCGGCCAGTGCCGATATGATCCTGTTGTCCGATCAACTTATGGTGCTGGCGGATACACTGTATACCGCACGCAAGACCCTGCGTATTATTCGCCAGAACCTGGTCTGGGCAATCGGCTATAATCTGCTGGCCTTGCCGGCAGCGGCAATCGGTTTGATCGCACCGTGGATGGCGGCGCTGGGCATGTCGGCAAGCTCGCTGATTGTCGTCGGCAATGCCTTGCGACTGACGCGTAAATAATATTGATGATTGATGATTGGTAACACCGGTTATCAGTCGTTACCCGACGAGCATATTGATGGAAGTCATTTACCTGCTTATTCCCATTGCCCTGTTGCTTGTGATCGTGATCGTGGCAATTTTTTTCTGGGCGATCCGCTCCGGCCAGTTCGATGACATGGAAGGCCCGGCACACCGGATCCTCATGGATGACGACGAGATCCATGCAGAGAGGGGTGAAAGCAGTAAAGAGCAGGAAAACGAAAAGGAATTGAGACAGGATTTACATGATTGACTGGATAATGATCTGCCTGCGTAGCAATCCTGTAAATCCTGTCAAAAAAAATGTGCTGCTGGAATTCTCCGGAACTGATTGATGGTTTTCTTCTCTTACATAATTCATCGTTCATCAATTCAATCAATCCCCTATCCGGATCGCTATCTGCCAGCTACGTGTCTGCCCCGGAGCAATGTGTACCACTCCGGGTTTATCCATGAATTCACCCGTGTAGCCAGCCGGATCGGCATGGCCCTGCCACGGCTCGATACAGACAAAACCTGCACCGGGGATGCTCCAGATCCCGAGGTGCGGGAAATCTGCGAACGTCACCGTCACCGGCTTGCTGCCCGGCGCTTCAAGCCGGACCCGGCGGCTGTTGTGCCGGGTAAAGATAATCGCATCATCCTCGAACAGGGCATCTTCAAGCTTCAGGATCTTGCCCTGTAGCGGGTTAGCGGCATGACTGTCAACAATCAGGCCACCTGCCAGCCGCGCGACCGGTGCAAATTCCTCGTGTTCGAAGACGATGCGGCAGGCTTGCCGATCCGGGTTGCCGGGTTGTGGCCAGTTGAATGCCGGGTGGGCACCGACAGAGCAGGGCAACGGGGCCTCGTCGAGGTTGTGTACTGTGTAGCGGATCGTCAACTCCTGATCCAGCAGGCTATATTCGACCGCGAGGACAAATTCAAACGGGTATTTCTCGCGGGTCATCGCATTACTTCGCAAACTGAGCTGGCAATGCCGTGTTGTGGCCTCATCGAGTGTGAACGGCAAGTCACGGGCAAAACCATGTTGTGCCATCGGGTAGGCTCTGCCGAGATGGTACAGCGTGTCGTTGTTGAGGCGGCCGACAATCGGGAACAGGTGTGGTGCATGTCGGCCCCAGATCGCGGGTTCGGCCTGCCAGAGGTATTCATCACCAGCATGGCTACGCAGCGAGTGCATTTCGGCACCATGTGGACTGATGGTGACAACGAGTTGATCAGACTGCAGGCGGAGTGGATCCATGTTATTCACCGGTGTTGTTGTTTTTTTACGACTCTGGCGCAGACCTGCCTGACTGTCAATACAGAAAAAGTGTGAAGCGGGTCGAAATTTATATTGATAACACTTGTGTTTGGCGTCAACTGTCGCATACTAAGCGTGGACCTGTTGTTGTGGAACTGTACAGGTCAGTTGGCATGACAACAGGATGTTTGGTTGCAAAGCAATGGAGGGCAATTCGCATGAATGCCATTACACCTCTTGCCGATATTTCTCTTGGCACATATCACCACATTGATACTGACTATGACGCATCACGCAAGGCATTATGGTGCCGGATGAACGCAACTGGCCGCGCCTGTTTTACGCCCGAGCTCCTCAATGAACTTGCTGCGTTCCAGAAACAGGTGCAACTCTGCGCCAATCCCTCATTACCCGATCGGGACATGCCGACAGACTACCTGGTCGTGGCATCGAAGGCACCGGATATTTACAGTTTTGGCGGTGACCTGGAGCTGTTCTCGGAATTGATTGGCAATGGAGATCGTGATCGTTTGAGCGAATACGTACGCCACAGTATCAACATCCTTTATCAAAACGCCGTGAACTATCACTTGCCGATCAGGACGATTGCCTTGCTACAGGGTGATGCAATCGGTGCGGGGTTTGAAACGGCGTTGTCCTGTGACGTGATTGTCGCTGAAAGCAACGTGTCGATGGGCTTCCCGGAGATACTGTTCAACCTGTTTCCGGGGATGGGCGCGCACAGCTTTATCTCGCGGCGGCTTGATCTGTGTACTGCCGAGCGGATGATTCGCACGGGCAAGCTCTACACGGCAGAGGAAATGCACGAGCTGGGGCTGGTCGATGTGCTGGCAGAACCTGGCAAGGGCGAACAGGCACTAAATGACTATATTGATACCAACAGTCGTCGTCGTCATGTATATGACGCATTGTTCAGTGTCCGGCAGGTCGTTAACCCGCTTTCCCTTGATGAACTGATGAAGATCGGCGAGATATGGGTTGATGCGGCCATGACGCTGGGGCAAAGAGAGCTACGGGTGATGCAACGACTGATGCGTGCACAAAACAGGAAGCTCGCCACAAGATCAGCTGCCTAGTACCGTTTGTTGTCAGACCGATGCGGGCTTGCGGCAAGCCTCTCCTCGAGAGCGTGTAATGCAAGGCTGAACTGCTCATGCAGATTGGTGAGTAGCGTATCGTGGTGTTCGAATAACGTGTCGGTAGACATATTGGAATACCGCACACAGCTCGCTTGCAGGCGGCTTGCCCCGATGTTGCCTGCGCTGCCTTTGAGGGTATGAATGAGTTCAAAGAGTTGCTCGTAATCGGCCTGTCGTAGCGCTTCGGTGATGCGCTGCAGCAGCGTCTCGCCGTCCTGTTTGAAGCTGGTATACAGTTTGCCAAGAAAATTATTGCCAGTGTCGAGTCGTAGTAACTCGGCGATGATTTGTTGATCAAGGACAGCCTTGTCATCGTGTTCTGGTTTGTGCGCCGCAAGGGCAGTGCTTGCCATGCGATCCTGGGAAAGTGGGATGTCCAGCAAGTTATAGATAGTAGAAAACAACTGCTGTGAATTGACTGGTTTTGTCAGATAGGCGTCGACACCTGCATTCTCACATTCTTTTCGCGCTTCAGCAGTGGCGTTGGCACTGAGCATGATAATCGGTGTACGTTGTTCTTTCTGGCTGGTGTAGTTATAGATCCTGGCAGCTTCAATGCCTCCCATAAGCGGCATGTGCAGATCAAGGATGGCAATGTCATAATTGTCCTGTTCAAGATGATCAAGGGCGTCTTCACCGTTTCCTACCAGTACACATTCATGTCCGGCTTTGCCCAGAAGCTGCTGGATAACCTCCTGGCTGACCAGGTTGTCTTCAGCGATGAGTATGCGTAGTGTCTTGTCACTATGAGTCTGATTACGGTAATGCGCAGCAAAGTCAATAATATGATCACTGTGGCGCGCGGCATGCAGTGCGTTAAACAACAGGGATTTATCGAGTGGTAATGATAATGTGGCTGAATAGCCACAATTCATCAACTGCCTGTTTTCGTAGTTGATCCTGTTTTTGTGTAACAGCAACAGTGTGGGTGTCTGGATCGATGTATTCCTTTGCAATGCATGTGCAAAATTTTCCGAATCAATCCCGTTGCTATCATGGTCAACCAGTACTGCATCAAAGCATTCCTGCTGCCAGGTGGAGCGACGAAGAATTTCAAAGGCGGTTTTGGCGTTTTTTGCATGACGACTTATCATTCCCCATCCCTGAACATAACCAGCGACTTGTTCGTATAATGCGGGGTTATTGCTAATGAGCAGGACATGCTTGTTTTGCAGTGAATTATCGTTGGCCTCGACATTATCCGGCCCGGTATGTACCTTTTGCAGTTGGAAAGGAATTTCGATGGTAAACGTGGTACCCAAGCCGACCTTGCTTTGAAGACCAATCGTACCACCCATGAGTTGTACCAGTTCACTGGATATGGTTGTACCCAGCCCGGTACCACCATAGCGGCGGGTAATCGAATCGTCGGCCTGGGTGAACGACTCAAATATCATGCGCTGCTTGTCATCTGAAATACCTATACCCGTATCCTGAACAGTAATCTCGATGGTGACCTCATGTGGGCCTGTTTTCAGTGGTTTGACCTCGAGATCAATATGACCATGTTCAGTGAATTTTATTGCGTTACCCACCAGGTTAATAATGATTTGCCGTAAATGTTGCTCATCACCATGCAGCAGGAAAGGGGTAGCAGGGTGGATATGCGTGTACAGCTGCAAGCCCTTGTCTCTCGCCTGTTGGTCAAATATGGCAGAAATAGAATTGATCAGGGTGTGCAGATCAAAATTAACCGGTTTACTGAGGGTCTTGCCTGATTCTATTTTCGAAATATCAAGGATGTCTTCGATTAATGATAACAATGAATGGGCCGAGGCGTGAATGGTTGATGCATAGTCATATTGTTCCCTGCCAAGTCGTGTCTGCATGATGAGATCAGACATGCCTATGATGCCATTTAACGGCGTACGGATTTCATGACTCATGTTGGCAAGAAACCGGCTCTTGGCCTGGTTGGCCTTCTCGGCGCGTATTTTTTCTTTCTTGATCCTGTTTAGCAATACATAGACGAAGACCGGCAGGATGATCAGACCTACCAGCAGGCCGAATGACAGGCGTGGCTGGTTTTGCCAGAATGGCGTGCTGGCTATGACAAATGAAAAACCGGTGATCGAAAAGGTACTGGCGGCAATGAGAAAGTTCTGCCCATAGCGGATACCGTAGCCAAACACGCTCCATAGCAGGATGGTATAGAGCACCGGACCGCTTTCGTTGGTGATATGCATGCCATAACAAATGACGCCGAAATCCGCGATCAGGCACAGGCTGCGTCGCAGCGTGGAGGGTTTCGGATCGTAAAGCAACAGACCGATGACGATAGCGGAATAGACAAGAAAGGCACCGGCTACAAGCAACGCCTGGGTATGATGCGGTAACAGGTTTTGTGTTGAGGCGGAGGTGAGCGCGAGATAGACAAAAGTGAACAGGCCGAGCATAAACCGCGCATAGGCCTGCTCTTGTTCGGTATTCGCATGCTGCCTGAAAACCTTGATAAGGTGTAAGGGCTTTTCTTCGCTGCTATCTTGTTCTGCTTGCGCCATGTTGCGACCACTATGTCCGTATTAAGGTCATTGAGGGCGGGCTTGCTGCACAGGCCCTCATTTAATAGATGCTGTCGGCGATCTGCTGTTTACAGAGTATAGCTGAAAATCACCATATGTTTTGCCAGGCACCCTGATAGGCTATGATACGGCAATTAGTTGTGCGGAGAAGCAGATGAATGAACCAAAACCCGTAAAATCGTCATTTCTGGCGAGTACCCGTGCCGTTTTCTGGGGCATGCTCGGCGTACGCAAGCAAAGCGGTCATGACGAGGATATTGCCCAGGTTACGGCCAAACAGGCGATTATTGCCGGCCTGATTGGCGTGGTACTGTTTATCCTGATACTCGTATTTGTCGTGTCGCTGGTTCTCCCGGAATAGTCTCCGGGTTTACATTGCGGCGATGCGCTGCTGTTCTTCCCTGAGCCGCGTCAGCGCCGATTCGAGTTCGCTGACCCGCTCGCGTTCCTTGTTGACCACCTCGGCCGGGGCCTTCTCCACGTAGTTCGGGTTGGCCAGCTTCTTGTTGCGCGACGCCAGCTCTTTTTCCGTCTTCGCAATGTCCCTGTCGAGGCGCTGCAGCTCGGCATCCTTGTCGATCAGACCCGCCATCGGGATATGCAGCGTACCGTTGGTGCCGACCAGAGCGGTGGCGGATTCCGGCAACGGGCGATCGGCATCGGCAAAATCGATGGACTCGATGCGGCTGATCGAGCATGAACAATGCGAGGTCTGCTCGATGATGGCGCGTTCTTCAGCCGACAGGTTTTGCAGGATGACGGGCAGTGGTTTGCCCGGTGCGATGTTCATTTCACTGCGGATACGGCGTACGCCACGGTTCAGTTGCATGACAAGCTCGGTTTCGCGCACGGCCTGTTCGTCGATCTGGTTGTTGTCCGGCGTCGGGTAGGGCTGCAACATAATGGTCTTGCCGTCCTTGCCCGCCAGTGGTGCCACGCGTTGCCAGATCTCCTCGGTAATATATGGGATGATCGGGTGGGCCAGGCGCAAAATCGTTTCCAGTACGCGTACCAGGGTACGGCGCGTGCCACGCAGCGCGGCCTGTGAACCGGTTCTATCCTGTAACACCGGCTTGGACAGCTCCAGGTACCAGTCGCAGTACTCGTTCCAGGTGAACTCGTAAATGGCCTGCGCGGCGTGATCGAGCCGGTATTGCTCAATCGCATCGCTGACTTCCTGTTCGACCTGCTGCAAACGCGACATGATCCACTTGTCGAAGCGGTTCAGTTCAACTTCGTCATTATCAACCCCGGTATCCTGGCCCTCGGTATTCATGAGCACGTAACGGGCCGCGTTCCACAGCTTGTTACAGAAGTTACGGTAACCGGTGATGCGGTTCATATCGAATTTGATGTCACGGCCGGTCGAGGCGAGCGCGGCAAAGGTAAAACGCAGCGCGTCGGTACCGTATGCCGGGATGCCGTCGGCAAACTCCTTGCGCGTGGCCTTTTCGATCTTCTTTGCCATCTCCGGTTGCATCAGCCCGGCGGTGCGCTTGGCAACGAGCGGTTCGAGTTCGATACCGTCGATCAGATCCAGCGGGTCGAGCACATTGCCTTTCGACTTCGACATCTTCTGGCCCTGCGCATCGCGCACCAGGCCGTGGATATAGATCTCGCGAAACGGCACATCGTCCATGAACTTCAGGCCCATCATGATCATGCGCGCCACCCAGAAGAAGATGATATCGAAACCGGTGACAAGCACGCTGGTCGGGTAGAAGGTCTTCAGCGCCTCGGTCTGTTGCGGCCAGCCCAGCGTCGAGAACGGCCACAGCGCGGACGAGAACCACGTGTCGAGCACGTCTTCATCCTGGTGCAGCACCACATCATCGGCCAGCTTGTGCTTGTCGCGGATTTCCTGCTCGCTGCGGCCGACGTAGACATCGCCCTTGTCGTCGTACCAGGCGGGGATGCGATGCCCCCACCAGATCTGTCGCGAGATACACCAGTCCTCGATGTTGTGCATCCACTCGAAATAGGTGTTCTTCCAGTTGTCCGGAACGAATTTTATCCTGCCGCTCTCCACCGCCTCGATGGCCGGTTTTGCCAGCGGGGCAGCCTTCACGAACCACTGGTCGGTGAGCAGGGGTTCAATCACGGTACCGGAGCGATCACCGCGTGGCACCATGAGCGTGTGGTCTTCGATCTTGTCGAGCAGGCCGGCAGTGTCGAGATCGTCGATGATCTGCTTGCGCGCCTGGTAGCGGTCCAGGGCCTGGTAGGCCGCCGGGATCAGTTCGGCATGCAGGTCATCACCACCGATGATCCTGGCATCGATGCTAAAGACATTGATCAGGCCACCATTGGGCTGCTCGAGCATGGCCGATTCATCACGGTGGTTTTGCCAGACACCATAGTCATTGAAGTCATGCGCCGGGGTGATCTTGACGCAGCCCGAACCGAATTCCGGGTCGACATAGTCATCGGCAATGATAGGGATCGTGCGTTGTGTCAGCGGCAGCTGAACGCGCTGGCCAATCAGGTGTTTGTAGCGTTCATCATCCGGGTGTACGGCCACCGCGGCGTCACCGAGCATGGTTTCCGGGCGTGTCGTGGCGACGATGACATGGCCGCTGCCATCAACGAGCGGGTAACGCATGTGCCAGAGGTGGCCGTTTTCTTCCTGCGATATCACCTCGAGATCCGACACGGCCGTGTGTAACACGGGGTCCCAGTTGACGAGGCGCTTGCCGCGATAGATCAGGCCTTCTTCATGCAGGCGTACGAACACTTCGCGCACCGCCTCGGACAGGCCGTCATCCATGGTAAAACGTTCGCGCGACCAGTCGAGCGAGGCGCCCATACGGCGCAGCTGGCGCGTGATCGTGCCGCCGGATTCGGCCTTCCAGTCCCAGACCTGCCTGATGAATTCCTCCCGCCCCAGGTCATGGCGGGTCTTGCCCTGTGCGGCGAGGCGGCGCTCGACCACCATTTGCGTGGCGATCCCGGCATGATCGGTGCCCGCCTGCCACAAGGTGTTGTCGCCACGCATTCGGTGATAGCGGGTCAGCGCATCCATAATCGTGTCCTGGAAGGCATGCCCCATGTGCAGGCTGCCGGTAACGTTCGGCGGCGGGATCATGATGCAATACGCATCTCCCTTGTCCCGTGGCGCGAAATAGCCGTTGTTTTCCCAGGTGTCGTACCAGCGCTGTTCAATCGCGTGCGGTTGGTAGGCTTTTTCCATGATGTATACAGGTAACAGGTTGATTGAAAAAGGCCAATGTCGGCCACGAGGCCGGCATTATACCGGAATGACGGGAGGAGGGTATGCGCCGTGCTTATCGGGTGGAAAGATAATCGGTGATATGCGTTTCGAGTCGGCCGCGCACCGCGGTTTTCAGCTCATCGCCGCTTTGGGCGAGCAGCAGTTCGAAGCGTTTACGGGCATCACTGATCATATCCTCGATGAGCAGGTCAAGTTCTTCGCGCAGGGCATCGAGCAGTTTGTCCAGGGCCTGTTCCCTGTCCGTATCCGGGCTGTTGACGGGTTGTGGCGTACCGGGTTCGACGATATCGTGCAGTACGGGGATGTTATCGCTGGCAGGAGATGCGACGACCGTCTGCAACGAGGCGCGCAGCGCATCGAGCGATTTGAGTGCCTGCTCGAGCTCCGCTGAGCCGGGGCGCGGTGCAGACAGATCGGTTTGTTCGGCGGCGTGTTGCATGGCGAAGCCCTGTTGCGTTCCCTGTATACATAGCATGCGCCGGGCGGCGACCCACTACTGTGAAGCAACGCACAAATCCCGGATCAGTCGGTGATGTCGTGGCTTTCCAGCGCATAGCCGCGTTCGCGATAGAAACGGAAGCGTTCGCGGGCCGCATCGCGCAGTTCGGCACGGCCGTTGACGACCTCGGCGACCCGCTCGAAGCGGCTGAAAAAGCCCGGGATAGCATCGGCAAGGTTGATCAGCACGTCGCGGATTTCAGTTGGCTCGCTGTCATGCCCAATCACGATGGGCAGGTCGTTGCCGGACGCGCCTTGTTGCAGGCCGTGCGGCACAAAACTGCCATCACGGAAGGTCCACAGCAGGTCGTCCAGACGCTCGGCCTGCTCGGCATTCGCGGTATGGATATAGACGCTGTGGCCAAGCCGGAAGGCCTTGTCGGCCAGCCGGCAGGCCGTGTGCAATTCATTCTGTGCCCGGGTGGAATGGCTGATATAAAAATCGACCCGCGTCATAGTGGTTTATTTGCCGGCACGGTCCATGAGGTATTGCGTCAGCAGCGCTACCGGGCGGCCGGTGCCGCCTTTCTCTTTACCGCTTTTCCATGCCGTACCGGCTATATCGAGATGGGCCCAGTGCAGTTTCTTCGTAAAACGTGACAGGAAACAGGCCGCGGTGATTGTACCGCCTTCACGACCGCCGATATTGGCCATGTCGGCAAAGTTGCTTTTCAGTTGTTCCTGGTATTCTTCCCACAGCGGCAGTTCCCAGGCGCGATCGTGGCTGGCCTTGCCGGCATGCAGGATGTCATTGACCAGGCCGCGGTGATTACCGAGCAGTCCCGAGGCATGATTGCCGAGCGCGATAACGCAGGCACCGGTCAGGGTCGCGATATCGATAACCGTCTCCGGCTCATACTTCTCGCTGTAGGTCAGTGCATCGCACAGGATCAGGCGGCCTTCGGCATCGGTGTTGAGGACTTCGATAGTCTGGCCAGACATGCTGGTGACAATGTCGCCGGGCTTGTTGGCGAGACCGTCCGGCATGTTTTCGCAACTCGGTACGATACCCACGACATTCAGTGGCAGTTTCATATCGAGGATCGCCTGCATCGTGCCGAGCACGCTTGCGGCGCCGCCCATGTCGTATTTCATTTCGTCCATCGAGGCAGAAGGCTTGATCGAAATACCACCGGAGTCGAAGGTAATGCCCTTGCCGACGAGTACATGTGGCTTGTCGTCTTTCTTGCCTCCTTTGTATTCCATGCAGATCAGCTTGGGTGCCTGGCGGCTGCCCTTGGCAACCGAGAGCAGGGCGCCCATGCCGAGTTTTTCCATATCGGCCTGTTCCAACACATTGACCTTGAGTTTTTTTGACTGTTTAGTCAGTTTTTTCGCCGTGTCGGCAAGGTGGCCCGGCGTACAGATATTGCCCGGCAGGTTACCCAGCGTTTTCGCCAGCGCCATGCCGTGGGCGATCGCCTGGCCATCGCTGATGGCCTGTTCACCGGCCGCAAGCTCGCGGCGGCTGGTGACGTTCAGGGTCATCTTGCGCAACGGGCGGCGGGTCTTGTCCTTCTCGCTTTTCAGTTCATCGAAGACGTACAGCGCATCTTCGGCAGACTGCACTGCCTGGCGGACCTTCCAGTAGATGTCACGACCCTTGACGGTCAACTCGGGCAGGAAGCACACCGCATCCATTGCGCCACATTCGTTGAGGGTCTTGACCGCGGTGCTGACTGCCTGGATGTAGGCGTTCTCATTGAAGTCGCGCTCGCGGCCACAACCGACCAGCAATACGCGGTCGCACAGCATGTCCGGCACATTGTGTAGCAGCAAGGTCTGGCCAGCCTTGCCCTCGATATCACCGCGGCGGATGATGTTGGCAAGATAGCCCCCGGCCTGCTCGTCTACCGACTCGCCGGCGGTCGACAGGCGGCGCGGCTCGAAAATACCGACGACGACACAGGCAGTACGTTGTTTTTCCGGGTTACCGCTTTTTATCAAGAATTCCATGCTCGCTCCTGGCTGCACTTCGTGTTGTAGTGATTATCTGGCTTATATAAGGAATGTCTAGCCGGGCGGGCTGTTGCAAAGGCACCGCGTGACTCCTGCAGGCGCAGGGATATTAAAAATCCTTACGGCACGGTAACATAACAGCGGCCCGGGGCATTGTAAATGTACCGCCGGCGGGCCGGAGAAGATACATATTGATCATCAAACGCTACATAATCCGTGAAATCCTCTTGACGCTGTTGGCCGTGACCGGCGTATTGCTACTGATTTTCTTCAGCATGCGTTTTGTCAGTATTCTCGGCGATGTTGCTGCCGGCACGCTGCCGGCGGATCTCGTCCTGACCCTGTTGGGCCTGCAGATACTGAACAAGTTGTCATTGATCATTCCAATCGGCCTGTTTTTTGCCGTGTTGCTGGGTTTTGGCCGGATGTACCGCGACCATGAGATGGTAGCCTTGGCGGCCTGCGGTGTCGGACAGACCGGTCTGGCATGGGCGGTCATGCGCATCGCGCTGCTGGTAGCCGTCGTCGTGGCATTGTGTGCGATCTACCTGTCACCGTGGGCTGCGAGGACGGCT
>JASFME010000025.1:0-16092 GCA_050117725.1 Granulosicoccaceae bacterium
TCGGCATACAGCTCATCAATACGTTGTTGGCAGACAATATAATCGTCGTAATCGGCCAGCACGAAATACGGATCATGGTCTAATAAACTTTTCACCAGCGGCTGGTAACGCTGCACGTCATCGGGCGAGAAAAACCCGGTGTCGAGCATGTCGATTACGCGGCGCAGCGGGAGATTCTGCTCATAGATTTCGCGTGGCCGGTAACGATCGCGCCGGTTCGCAACTTCTTCAGTGCGCAAACCAAAATAAAAAATATTCTCTTCCCCGACCGCCTCGCCGATCTCGATGTTGGCGCCATCACGTGTGCCAATAGTCAGGGCACCATTGAGCGCAAGCTTCATGTTGCCGGTGCCGGAGGCCTCGGTGCCGGCAGTCGATATCTGTTCGGAAAGATCGGCGGCCGGGATGATGTCGCAGGCGGTGGAAACATCGTAGTTGGGGATAAACACGACCCGCAGGTAGCCATTGACATGTGGGTCGTTGTTGACGATATCCGCCACATCATTAATCAACTTGATAATGAGTTTCGCTGCGTGGTAACCCGGTGCGGCCTTGCCGCTGAAGATTACGGTGCGCGGCAACAGGGTTTCGCCATCACGAATACGGTTATAGCGCGTGATAACGTGCAGAACATTGAGCAACTGGCGCTTGTATTCATGAATGCGCTTGACCTGCACATCAAACAACGTCTCAGGATCGACCTCCTGATTCAGGTGTGATTTGATTAACCCTGCCAGTCTCTTCTTGTTGGCCTGTTTTATCTTGCGGAATGCCTTTAACAGTTTCGCGTCATTTACATGCTTTTCAAGCTGCTTGAGCCGCTCCAGTTCGGTCAACCAGCTGCCCTGGATATATTTTGACAAAAGCTTTGCCAGTTCCGGATTACACTGGTTTAACCATCGCCGCGGCGTCACACCATTGGTGATATTGATGAACTTGCCGGGATATAACTCATCAAAATCGGCAAAGATCGTATCGCGCATGATCGCGGTATGAAGTTCGGATACACCATTCACCTTGTGACTGCCTACCACGGCAAGATGTGCCATGCGAATACGTCTGCCACCGCGCTCATCAATGATCGACATCCGCCGCAGACGATCTACATCACCCGGCCAGCGATGCATGACTTCGTCGAGAAAGCGGCGGTTGATCTCGTAGACTATCTGCAAATGCCGCGGCAAAGCTTCCTCAAAGGTGCTGACCGCCCAGGTTTCAAGCGCTTCCGGCAACAGGGTGTGGTTGGTATAGGAGAATACCCTGCATGTAATCTGCCAGGCCTGCTCCCAGGTCATGAGATGATGGTCGAGCAGGATGCGCATGAGTTCGGCGATCGCGATGGCCGGGTGTGTATCATTCAGCTGGATCGCGACCTTGTCTGCCAGGGTGTCGAAATCATCATGATGTTTCAGATGGCGACGCAGAATGTCCTGCAGTGATGCGCTGACAAAAAAGTATTGTTGTTTCAGGCGCAGCGCCTGCCCCATCTGGGTCGTGTCATCCGGGTACAGCACGCGTGACAGGTTTTCCGATTCATTCTTGGCTGCTACTGCTTCAATATAGTTACCCTCATTGAAGTAGTTCAGGTTGAACTCACGCGTCGACTTGGCCGACCACAGGCGCATATTATTGACCGTGTTGCAGGCATAACCCGGCACCGGCGTGTCATAGGCCATGGCCATTACCTCCTCGGTGTCGACCCAGTGGTAATGCATGCAACCTGTTTCATCACAAAATTCCACGACGCGGCCACCAAACTTGACCGGGAACAGCACCTCGGCACGCGGAAACTCCCACGGATTGCCATAACGCAACCAGTTTTCCGGATGCTCGACCTGCCAGCCTCGCTCGATTGTCTGCTGGAACATGCCGTACTCGTAGCGGATACCGTAGCCATAACCGGGCAGGCGCATAGTCGCCATCGAATCAAGAAAACACGCGGCCAGCCTTCCCAGCCCGCCGTTACCCAGCCCGGCGTCAGGTTCCAGTTCGCGGATGTCCTCGAGCTTGATACCCATTTCATACAGGGCCTGTTCGCATTCGTCGCGCAAACCGAGATTGAGCATGCTGTTGGTCAGTGCCCGTCCCATGAGAAATTCGAGCGACAGGTAATAGACACGCTTGGCATCCTTGCGATAGTAACTGCGCATGGTTTCCATCCAGCGTTCACTGAGCCGGTCACGCACCGTGTAACAGGTCACGTTCAGCCAGTCGCGTGGCGTGGCCATGAACAGGTCCTTGCACGCCGAGTAGGTGAGGCGATTACCGAGCGAGCGCTTCAGTGACGCCGCATCAGTGCCGAGATAATCAAAACGAATACTCGCGCGTGGCACTTTTGGCGCTTTGTCAGTCATCCTTTCTCCGCTACGGGCAACCCGGGAACAGGTCTTCAAAATCATAATACACCCAAGCCCGGAACGGGATGCAGCCGACCGCCCGGCCCCGGTGCTTGATGCCCTTACCCTACACAAAGTAGGTGGTTTTGACATCCGCAGATAATAGGCCGAAGATCACCTGTCTGTCGCGCCGATGAACGGAGGAACTGTTCAAATGAGCGTATTCACAGACATGAATTTCGAGCAGTGGGCAAGCCTGGCGCATGATGATCCGCAGGCCTTTGAAGCATTGCGCAGCCGCACCATCGATGACTTTTTCAGCCACATTCCCCCCGGCCAGCATGAACAGCGTTTGCGTTGCCTGCAGTGGCGCATCGACCAGATCCGGGATCGCAGCAGTAACCCGATGTCGGCCTGCCTGCACCTGTACGCGATGATGTGGAACAGTGTCGTCAGCCGGGACGGTATGCTGGATGCCCTGCAGGGCGCAGGGTCCCGCGGCCCGTCAGACCTGCCGAAGGCCAGGATCCTCGATTTTCCCGGACCGCGCCACCACAGTAACGCCTGAACGGCGGATATCGGACTTGCCGAAAGGAGCGGATTTCCGTATCATTCCGCGCCCTTGAGGTTCTCGACGGCCGCAGACAGTCTGCCCCCGCCGGGACAATGGATTTTGACCGAGGTAATGACCCATGAAGCCGGACACTCATCCGAACTACGACGCCGTGAAAGTCGTCTGCAGCTGCGGTAATGCGTTTGAAACCCGCTCGACGATCGGCAAACCGGAACTGCACGTCGAAGTATGCTCGCAGTGCCACCCGTTCTACACCGGCAAGCAGAAGCTGCTGGATACGGCCGGCCGCGTCGACAAGTTCAAGCAGAAATACACGCGCCGCGGCAAATAATCGCCGAGGCAGCCATCCGGCACCGTGCCGGCATGGCGCAAAAAAAGGCGTCCCCTGCGGGACGCCTTTTTTCATTACGCCTCTGCTTGCTACCTGACGGAGGCTTCTCCCACTGGCCATCCCCCGCAAACGTTACCGGTAGCCTAGATATCCCGGCACGGACTTGTGCTCCGTCCCAACGCTGGTCCCAACTCTGTGTTCACTACAACATGACGCACAGTCACGCCTGCAAGCGGATCAACATTGCTAGCAGCGCTCCACACCACATGTACCTTTACATGTGAGCCCGAAGAAGACGGGAGCACACCAGCACCTTCGAGCGGTTCACTCTTGTACCAGGCCGTCTGGTACCCTTCGAGCTGGTTGTCCGAACCCAGATGTCCGTATTGGTCGGCAGGTACCAGTCCTGACCCATTAACGTCCGAATCCCAGACTAGGGTCCCTGCATAATCATAAACACGGAAGCGATCGATAGTGATCGTTTCTGCATTTTGATTGGTGAAAATCCATCGAAATTTCTGGTTTTTATCCGAATTGTAAAAACCGACGCAGGCCAGCGTGCCCGAGGAATGTTGTGGCTTGTCCACCTTCGCGTCAACGCTGTCGGTCGGCAGGAACGTGATCCCCGCCCAGGCCAGCACGGCCACGCCCGCTGTGGCCAGGATAAAGGTTTTTCCAGTCGCTTTACGTGCTGTCATGATTGTTTTCCTCTCTTCCGTGTGGATAGGAAAAATAATCTATCCCGCACAGTTCCAGCGATCCTTGATCCTCGTCAAAAAACCAACGCTTCATGCCATGCCTGTTCTGCCCCCGATTGTCCATGCTCGTAGCGGCCAATGCCCTCGGCTATACTGCCAGGAACCGTCTCTCGACCTTGCAACTCAGCCTGGCTAAATCGAGGTTTGCTTCTGCACCGCAGGGTCGCTCTGCATGGAATGCCATGAAAAAACGACTTTCTCGCATACTTCTCTACCTGGCCTGCGCCGGACTCTGGCTGGCCAGTCCGGCGGCGCTGGCCGCGTGCAGTGCCGATCACATCGACCGCCACGCCACGGTCAGTTACGTTGCCGATGGCGATACGGTCAGGCTCGACAGCGGCGAATGGCTTCGGCTGATTGGCATCAATACGCCGGAACGCGGCCGCGACGGCCGTGCCGATGAGCCCCTGGCCCGGCGCGCCCGCACAGTCCTGCAACAGGCCCTGGCCGGGCAGGACATGCAGATCGCGCTGCGGCTGGGCAGCGACCGGCATGACCGGCATGGCCGCCTGCTTGGCCACGCCTTTCTGCCCGATGGCCGCCATCTCGGCGAATCCCTGCTCGAACAGGGCCTGGGTTTTCATATCAGCATACCGGACAACCTGTGGGCGGCTGACTGCCTGCGACGGGCCGAACAACGCGCCCGGCAGGCCGGGCGTGGCGTCTGGTCAATGCCGTGGTTTGCACCACGCGCCAGCCAGAGTGTCGGCCCGCGGCAAACCGGTTTCATGCGTATTCGCGGCAAGGTCGTGCGCATCGGCCACAGCCGCAAGGCCACCTGGATAAACCTGGAAGGGCGGGTCGCGCTGCGCCTTGCCAACCGTGACCTGCCACGCTTCAGCGGTGTCGATCTGGAAAAGCTGCCGGGCAAAACACTCACCGTGCGCGGCTGGTTCTACCCGCGCAAGGGCGAATTGCGCGCCGCCCTGCGTCACCCGCTGATGATAGAAAGCGGCATACCGGAAAGG
Organism: Granulosicoccaceae bacterium; assembly: GCA_050117725.1. Classification (GTDB taxonomy): domain Bacteria; phylum Pseudomonadota; class Gammaproteobacteria; order AKS1; family AKS1; genus JASFJH01. The sequence continues at coordinate 4,968 of JASFME010000025.1, forward strand.
CTCGACGCCGACCAGAAATAATCCGACGAGGAACTGCTCCCCGGCCAAACCTGTCCTAGAATATGGTTATGAATCGATTGCTCAAACAACTGCTTGGTGTTGCCCTGTTGGCCGGTGTAGTGGCCGGCTGCGCGGTCAACCCGGTCACCGGTGAAAGCGATTTCGTGCTCATGTCCGAGGACGAGGAGATCGCGATTGGCCGCGAGAACCATCCGAAGATCCTCGAAAAATATGGCCGTTACGAAGACCCTGAATTGCAGGCCTACGTCCAGCAGCTTTGTGAACGCCTTGGTGCGAACAGTCATCGCGCCAACCTGTTCTACCGCTGCACCGTGCTCGACTCGGACGAAGTCAACGCCTTCGCCCTGCCCGGTGGTTATATCTACATCACGCGCGGTCTGCTCGCCTACCTGAACTCCGAGGCCGAACTGGCCGCCGTGCTGGGTCACGAAATCGGCCACGTCACCGCGCGCCACGCAGTACGCCAACAAAGTGCCGCCGCCGCGACCGGCATCCTTGCCAGCGTGATCGCTGCCGGCACCGGTGTACAGGGCAGTGGTGACCTGCTCAACGTGATCGGTACAGCCATCGTGCGCGGCTACGGCCGCGAACATGAACTCGAATCCGATCGCCTCGGCGCCGAATACCTGGCCCGCACCGGCTATGACCCGGATGCCATGCTCGACGTGATCGGCGTGCTGAAAACCCAGGAGGAGTTCGAAAAACAACGCGCCAAAGAAGAAGACCGCGAGCCGCATATCTACCACGGCGTATTCGCCACGCATCCCGACAATGACACGCGCCTGCAACAGGTTGTGGCCAGTGCCCGGCAGCTGCGGCAACCGAACGGCAGCCAGCGCCACCGTGCTGAATTCCTCGACCAGCTGCACGGCGTCGTGTTCGGTGACAGCGCCAAACAGGGGGTACGCCGGGGCAATGCCTTCTACCACGAGGAGCTCAACTTCGCACTCGACTTCCCGCAGGACTGGCGGCTCGAAAACTACGCGGATCGGCTCGTGGCCATTGCCCCGGGCGGTGCCGGCTCCATGCAGGTATCCGTCAGCGATCTGAATCGCCGCTACAGTCCGCGCGACTACCTGGAAAAACGTTTGAAGCTGAAAGGCCTGCAGAACGGTGAGGCCATCACACAGCATGACATGCGAGGCTATACCGCGATCGCCGACAGCAAAACACCCTACGGGACGCGACCGACGCGTTTTGTCGTGTTGTTCCGCAAGGACAAGGCATGGGTGTTCCTCGGCGCAACAAAAAGTGAACAGGATCCTTACAAATACGACCGCGCCATTCTCAACACGGCGCGCAGTTTCCGTGCCCTCAGCGAACAGGAACGCGAGCTGGCCCGCGCCCAGCGCATCAGGGTGATCACGGCTGATGAAAACACGCGTTACAACGAACTGGCAAAACAGTCACGCATACCCAACCATGCCGAGGCACAATTGCGCCTGCTCAACCGTCATTACCCGGAAGGCGAGCCGCTGCCGGGCAGCCGCATCAAGATCGTCGACTGATGTGTGCGGCCGCCGGCCGCACGTGTAAAATAGCGCCCCGAACCAAGGAGCCTGCATGACCGACGATCTGAAAAGCCGCGCGCTGCGCTACCATGCGCAGCCAAAACCCGGCAAACTCGCCATCGAGGTGACCAAGCCCTGCACCACGCAGGAAGATCTGTCACTCGCCTACACGCCCGGCGTCGCCGCGCCTTGCAGGGAAATCGAGACCGATGCCGAGCAGGCCTACCGCTATACGGCCAAGGGCAACCTCGTCGCCGTCATTACCGACGGTACCGCCGTACTCGGGCTTGGCAACATCGGCGCACTGGCCGGTAAACCCGTCATGGAAGGCAAGGCCGTGCTCTTCAAACGCTTTGCCGATATCGACTGCTTTGATATCGAGGTCGATGCCGACACCCCGGATGAGTTTGTCGACACCGTGACCCGTATCGCCAGCGGCTTTGGTGGCATCAACCTTGAGGACATCGGCGCACCGCAGTGTTTCGACATCGAGACACGCCTCATCGACCGGCTCGACATCCCGGTTTTTCACGATGACCAGCACGGCACGGCGATCATCATCACTGCCGGCCTGAAGAATGCACTCGAGATCCAGGGCAAGCGTTTCGAGGATGCGCGCGTGGTCTGCCTCGGCGCCGGCGCCGCCGGCATTGCGGCAATGCGCATGCTGCGGGCGATGGGCACGCCGAAAGAAAACATCCTGCTGTGCGACCGCCAGGGCGTGGTCCACAGTGGCCGCGTTGACCTGAATGCCTACAAGCAGGAATTTGCCAGTGCACATGCCGAGCGCACCCTCGAAGAAGCCATGTACGGCGCTGACGTCTTTATCGGTGTGTCCGGCCCTGACCTCGTCAGCCCGGCGATGTTGCAGAGCATGGCCAGCAAACCGGTCGTCTTTGCACTGTCCAACCCCGATCCGGAGATCAACCCGGCCGACGCGCATGCCGCGCGCGATGACCTGATCATGGGCACAGGCCGTAGCGATTACCCGAACCAGGTCAATAATGTACTCGGCTTCCCGTTCATCTTTCGTGGCGCACTCGATGTCCGTGCCAGCACGATTAACGAGGCGATGAAAGTTGCCGCGGTCAACGCGCTTGCCGCCCTGACCCGCGAACCCGTACCACAGGAAGTCGTCACGGCCTACGGTGGCAAGCATTTCGCATTTGGCCCGGCTTATATCATCCCGAAGCCGCTCGATCCGCGGCTCAAGGATTTTGTCTCGGCGGCCGTGGCGCGCGCTGCGGTAGACAGTGGCGTAGCCAGGACACCTTACCCGGCGCACTACCCGGCTTGATTCAGCCTGCACGCGCCGTAAAGCTGCAAATTACACCGTTTTATGCATAAAACGGTGCAAAAGACAGGCCCCCTTGCAACCAGAACCGCTTTGCCCGACAGCTTACGGTTGCCGGGCATATCTGTAACATTTTGTTAATAAAGGAATTAATCAGCTTTCAGGCATGACTCCATTTTTCTGGCATGCATCCTGCTCACAGGAAATGACGTATGTCAGTAATGGCAGGGGGTCCGCAAGTGTCAGCGACTTGCAGGCCGGAGAGGGAAGACATAATAATAAAGAGGGATCTCCTCCCAACACAACGACTTGTTCGCGGAAAGGATTCTGCGTTTTATTTTTTCAGCACTACACAAGGACAGTGTTATGCGCATTCTGCTCTATAGTTTGTTTTTCCTTTGCACCTGCCCGGCGATGGCTACCGACGCCTATGTCACAACCGATGACCGGGGCCGCAAACACTTCAGTGACATCCCGCCCGACACTCCACACGAGCACATCCGGATCGAAATCCGGAATGACTACAACTGGCAGGGGCCGGAGACGTTTACCTATACACCGCCGGAACCACAGCGCCGCAAACGCATTCGCAAAGTCAGGCACTATTCACTCGACGAACTGAAAAACAAATGCCATGCCGCGCGTGGCAGGTACAATAACTTCCGTGGTACGAACAGGAATATCGACTGGGATACCTACCGCGCGCGGCTGGCGAAGTACAAGGCAAAACGCGACAAATGGTGCAGCAGGTTGGCGAAGGGCAAGTAACCAGTGGTCAGTGAGGTGTGAGGTATACTAATATTCTTCGCGACCTTCACGGTGAATAGTCTCACTCTTTCTCCATCAACATTTTCAACATGGAAAGTGATGCCCGCTCCTCGGGCTTGCCATCGAGTTTCGACATTGGTACATCACGCTCGTTCTTTTCCTCGAACACAGCCACATCAAACGGCACATCACCGGCCATGAACTGGAACACGGGGATATCTTTTTCCCGGTTCTTGCCATCCTTGTCCTTACCAAACCGGTAACGACGTTGTTTTTGATCCACAGGGATATCATGTGTCTTCAAAAAATGCACAAAGTTTTCAACGTGCGTGAACACATGCAGATTCACATCGCTGTGTGGACCGGCGGTACCGCGTAACACGGAACCAACCAGTTTCGGTTTGAACCCGGCGAAAAACTGCAACGCCTCAAGTGCCGCTTCGCGCAGTTTTTGTAAATGACCCGGCTGGGTTTCGCCCTGGAAGATCCGCTGGTGTTCGATCAACGCGGCTTCGATCTCGGTGTTCTTTGGCATGGCATTGCCAGTTTGCACACCGAACTTGGCGCCGGCTTTTTTCTTTGCGGTGAGAAAATCCTTGATGCCATGCTCGGCCATAAGCCGAGCCGCTTCCACAGCAATCTGCCGACGCAGTTGATCATCATGTCTTGCCATGGTCAGAACAACTGTTCAGTAATACCGTCACCATCAGGCGTATTACCCGCTGAACCAGGAGCCACCGCACTGACGTTGCGTTGTTGCGGCACATTCGCTTCACGAAAGATTTCGAAAATTGCATCCTGTTGGGAGTTGTCCGCAAGCATGCCTGTCTCCGGATCGATACGCACAGTCACCAGACCGGCAGGTTGCTCATAAGGTACCTCGGGCACACCTTTCATCGCGTGCCCCATAAAATCTACCCACATCGGCAAGGCCGCACGCGCGCCGGTCTCCCGGCTGCCAAGCGGCTTGTTCATGTCGAAACCCACCCAGGCACTGGTGACAAGCGTGCTACTGTAACCGGAAAACCAGGCATCCTTCTGATCATTGGTGGTACCGGTTTTGCCCGCAAGGTCACGACGACCCGTTCTCAGTGCCCGGCGCCCGGTGCCATACCTGACCACATCACGCATCAGTGTGCGCATGATATAGGCGTTCTGTTCGGTAATAACCCGCTGTGCCAGGCGTGGTGTTTTTTCCTCTGCTGCTTGCAATTCCGTATCGGCCATATCGATTGCTTCTGTCTGTGCCTCAGCTTGTGCAGCGGGTAGTGAAACTGTTTCATTTTCTGCGCCGGCCTTCTCCAGCTGTTGTTCACATTCCTCGCAAACAATCAGTGGATCAACTTCGAATAACACTGTGCCATCACTTTCTTCGATACGTTCGATGAAGTAAGGCTCGACAAGATAACCACCATTGGCGAATACGGCATAGCCTCGCACAATATCAATCGGCGGCAGGGATGCCGAACCCAGTGCGAGCGATAAATCGTGAGGCAGCTTTTGTGGATTAAAACCAAACCGTTCTGCGTAATTGATCGCCGTCTTGATGCCAATCGAGCGCAACAGGCGAATTGAGACAAGGTTACGCGAATTAATCAGGGCCTCACGCAGCCGGGTCGGTCCATAAAACTTGCCGCTGTAATTTTCCGGGCGCCAGGTATCTTCCAGCCCCAGGTCTTCAAACACGACCGGTGCATCATTAATCAAACTGGCAGCAGTGTAGCCATTGTCCAGTGCGGCAGAATAAATAAACGGCTTGAAGTTCGATCCCGGTTGCCGCTCTGCCTGGGTAACGCGGTTGAACTTGCTTTGATAAAAATCGAAGCCGCCCACCAGTGAACGGATGGCGCCGTTTTCCGGCGCAACGGCAACCAGTGCACCTTCGACCTCGGGCAACTGCGCCAGCCACAGTGTGTTGTCACGCCTTTCCAGGCGCACCACGTCACCCTGCCCGGCAATCGCGGCGGCAGAACGCGGTTTCGGTCCGCGGCTGTTTTCATTAATAAACGGTCGCGCCCACTCGATGACATCCCAACCCAGTTGCACGAGTTCACCGTTACTGCGCAACACGAGCAGGCTGCGTTCAGCGACCTGTACCACGACGACGGCCTCGAGATCGCCGACCGCGGAAAACTCGAGCAACTGGATACGCAGCGGCTCGAGCAGTTCACGCGCAATATCCGGGACCGCCGGGGTCTGCGGCTTCCCCTTGTCATCAACTATCACGGCACCGGCATCGGGCAGGGCAGCCAGTAACGCCTGGTCGAGCGCCAATTGTGCTTCTGCGCCACGCCAGCCATGGCGGCGATCGTAGTCGAGCAGGGCGCGCTTCAGGGCGCTGTTTGCATAACGCTGCATACGGGTATCCAGCGTCGTGAAGACACGGTAACCCGAGGCATAGGCATCCGTGCCGTATTGCGCGACGAGCTGCGCACGTACCATTTCCGCCACGTATGGCGCTTCGAGTTCGATGTTCAGACCATGCAGACGGGCATCATCGTAACTTTCGCGCGCCTGCTGCCAGTTTGCCTCATCGATATACTCAAGGCCGTGCATGCGATCGAGTACATAGTTACGACGGATGGTGGCACGCCTGAGGTTGGTGATCGGGTTGTTGGCAGACGGTGCCTTGGGCAGGCCCGCCAGCATGGCCAACTGCTCAACTCTTAACTCATTGATATTTTTACCATAATAAACCTGTGCGGCGGCGGCAAAGCCATACGAGCGGTGGCCCAGGTAGATCTTGTTCAGATACAGTTCGAGGATTTCCTGCTTCGACAATTCACGCTCGATTTTCAGCGCCAGGAAAATTTCGGACAGTTTGCGCAGGTAGGTCTTTTCCCGCGACAGGAAAAAGTTGCGTGCGACCTGCATGGTAATCGTCGAACCGCCCTGGCCCTTTTCCCCGGTCTTGAGTAAATGCAGCATTGCACGCAAAATACCCTGATAGTCGACTCCGGGGTGCACAAAAAACCGATCATCCTCGGCGGCAAGGACAGCCTTAATCATAAGATCAGGGAAGTCGGCATACTTCAGGGGGGTGCGTTTTTTCTCACCAAACTCGGCGATCAATGCGCCGTCACGTGAATAGACCCGCAAGGGCGTTTGCAAACGTACATCTTTCAGTATTTCGATTTCGGGCAGGTTGGGCGCCAGGTACAGGTAGGCGCCAGCCAGCGTGAGTACGCCGAGCGTGAAGGCGGCAAACAGGCTGATCAGGCTAACTCTAAGGAATTTAAGGAAAAATTTCATAAATATTGTGTAAGTGCATGATTCATAGTGTGTGAACACCGTCACCGATCTCCAGCTTGATATGCATTATAAGGTTAATTGCGCAATGGCGGGAGAGTGTTTGTCTCGCTATTTTATTGTTGATAAATACTTGACTATGGTATTTAATGTAGTTAAACATATAAGCCCGCTAAGTACGGGTGAATAAAGGGAAAAGAAGGATAACACTGTGGACATCGCGTCGCTCTTCAAGAAAAAGCGCCCACCCCTTATAGGACTCGACATCAGCTCGACCGCCGTCAAGTTGCTGGAGCTGAGTCAATCGGGGGGACGTTACCGGGTTGAGAGTTACGCCGTCGAACCTTTGCCGGCCAACTCCGTAGTCGAAAAAAACATTGTCGAAGTCGAAGCCGTGGGCGAAGCCATTCGCCGCGCAGTAAAGCGTTCCGGCTCGAAGAACAAGTTTGCCGCTGTAGCGGTGGCCGGTTCCGCTGTGATCACCAAGGTCATCTCGATGCCGGCTTCATTGTCCGATGACGAAATGGCCAGCCAGATCGAACTCGAGGCCGACCAGTACATCCCCTACCCGCTCGAAGAAGTGAACCTTGATTTCGAGATTCTGGGCCCGTCGGAACGCGATGACGAACGCGTTGATGTGCTGCTGGCCGCCTCGCGCAGTGAAAATGTCGAGGTCCGTGTCGCCGCCTGTGAGATCGCCGGCCTGAAAACCGCGGTGGTCGATGTCGAAGCCTATGCGATGGAAAATGCCTTCGAATTACTTGCCGACCAGGTGCCGGAAAAAGGTGTCGATCAAACCATTGCGATTGTCGACATCGGCGCAACCATGACAACTCTGAATGTGCTGCACGACAACAAGATTATCTATACGCGTGAGCAGGTATTCGGCGGTAAACAGCTTACCGAGGAAATACAGCGCCGCTACGGTCTGTCTTATGAAGAAGCGGGGATGGCCAAGCGTCAGGGTGGCCTGCCGGATAACTATGTGCCTGAAGTCCTTGAACCTTTCAAGGAAGCCATGGCACAGCAGGTCAGCCGTTCATTGCAATTCTTCTTTTCTTCAAGCCAGTACAACAATGTTGACCATATCGTACTGGCCGGTGGTAGTGCCTCGATTGCCGGTGTTGATGACTTGATCGAATCAAAAATCGGCACGCCAACCACGATTGCCAACCCGTTCGGTAACATGGCCCTGTCATCACGTGTGAAGGCGCAGACCCTGAGTAATGACGCCCCGGCGCTGATGATCGCCTGTGGCCTGGCACTGAGGAGTTTTGACTGATGGCACGGATTAACCTGTTACCGTGGCGCGAAGAACTGCGCAAGGAACGCCAGCAACAATTCATGGTCATTCTCGGCCTGTGCGCAGGCCTGGCACTTGCCGTGATTGCACTCGTGCATATCAATGTTGCCGGCATTATCGACAACCAGTTAAGCCGCAATAAATACATGGAAGGCGAAATCAAGAAACTCGATGCGCGTATCAAGGAAATCGAGGATCTTGAAAAAGAAAAAGCCCGCCTGCTGGCACGCATGAACGTTATCCAGCAACTACAGGGCAGCCGGCCACAGGTTGTACATGTTTTTGATGAACTGGTCGCGACCCTGCCGGATGGTGTTTATCTCACCAGCATCAAGAATACCGGTAACACCATTGAGCTTTCCGGCTTTGCGCAATCAAATGCACGCGTATCCTCTTATATGCGCAATGTTGACAACGCTGACTGGTTGTCTGATCCGCGACTCAACGTTATCGAAACCAAGGACCAGGATGGTCGGCGTATCAGCCAGTTCGTGCTGAATGCGAAAACCTCATCGCCCGCCAGCCAGGAAGGGGAGGACAAGTTATGAAACTGTCTGACCTGAACGAGCTTGATATTCATGACATAGGCAACTGGCCCGGTGTCGCCAAGGCCGGTGCAATTCTGATTGTGTGCGCGATCCTGCTGTTTGCCGGCTACTGGTTTGACACGCGCGACCAGCTCAGCCAGCTGGATCGGCATGAGCGCAAGGAAAAGGAACTGAAAGACACCTACAAGTTCAAGGCCAACAAGGCTGCCAATCTCGAAGCCTACAAACAGCAAATGGTTGAAATGGAGCAGTCTTTCGGCGCCATGCTCAAACAATTGCCGAGCAGGACCGAAGTCGCCGAATTGCTGGTTGATATTTCACAAACCGGCCTGGCCAGTGGTCTCGAGTTCGAACTGTTCAAGCCGCAGGGCGAGATTCCGCTGGAGTTCTATGCCGAACTGCCGATTCAGTTACGCGTTATCGGTGAATACCACGAGTTTGGTAATTTTGTCAGTGGTGTTGCGGCCCTGCCTCGTATTGTGACCCTGCATGACTTCAGCATTTCGCCGCAACAAGAAAGCGGCAAGCTCATCATGGAGGCCAAGGCAAAAACCTATAGATATCTCGATGATGATGAACTGCAGGCACAGGATCAAACTGCCGCTGGCAAGAAGGGGAGGAGGTAAAAGTGAAGAATATGATCTCATCCTCGTCACTGCGTCTGGCCATGGCATGCGGCCTTGCTACGGCATTGCTGACAGGTTGCGGTGGCAGCAATCATCGCGATCTACAGCAGTTTGTCGAGAAGACCCAGAAACAGGCTTCCGACAGAAGTTCGATTGAACCGTTGCCGGACATCAAGCCTTACGAGACCTACCTGTATGCGGCTGTCAATCAACGCGACCCGTTTACACCCTCGTCAGCCGCTGATGAAGCACCCATTGATGTGGGTACGAACGGCATTCGTCCTGATCCGAATCGCCGCCGCGAAGCACTCGAGTCCTATCCGCTCGATTCACTGCGTATGGTCGGCACGATGGATCAGGATGATCGTACCTGGGCGATTGTCCAGGTCATTAACGCCCCGGATGGCGGTATCCACCGGGTCAGCCAGGGTAATTACATGGGTCAGAATCATGGTCGCATTGTGAGTATCAGTGAAGACCAGATCGACCTGATTGAAATTGTTCCAGATGGACTGGGGGGCTGGCGTGAGCGGGAGATCTCCGTGGCCCTTAGCGAAGAATAACCCAAGAGGGGCAGTACGATGAGTACACGTGCGACAATAACACACATGCATCGAATCACCGGTTTCAGGTCATTACTGACACTGTTCAGTGGCCTGCTGGTATTACTCGGTTCACCTTTCCTGCACGCCGCGACACTGAATGACATCAGTTATTCGACGCTGACCGGCAACCGTGTGCAGGTGACCATGACATTGAGTGATCCTGCGGCAGAGCCTCTCAGTTTCACGACCGATGACCCGGCACGCATCGCCCTGACCTTTACCGATACCGCAAGCAAACTGGCAACCAAGACCCAGACTATCGGCATCGGTGTGGCACGCAGCGTCACAGCAGTTGAGGCCGGTGGTCGCACCCGGGTTGTACTCAACCTGGCCCGCCTTGTGCCTTACACAATAGACACCGCCGGCAACACCGTCACGGTCACACTTGAATCAGGTGGCAGCAGCAGCGGTGTTGCGCCTGCCGTGGTCAGCAGTCAGGCCGTCCAGGTTGCCGATACCGGCTCACGCAGTTTAAGCAATGTCGATTTTCGTCGTGGTGAAAGCGGTGAAGGCCGGGTGGTCATCAGGATGTCCGATCCGAAAACCATCGTCGACCTGCGCGAAGAAGGTGGCAAGATCATCGCCGAATTCCTGAACACCTCTCTGCCGGAACAACTGGAGCGCCGCCTCGATGTACTCGATTTCGCCACACCGGTGAAGATGGTTGACACCTTTGCCCGCGGCAACAACGTGCGTGTTGAGATTCAGCCGAACATCACGGATTTCGAGCATCTTGCCTACCAGTCCGAAGACGTACTGACGATCGACGTCAAGCAAATACCAAAGGAAGAGCAGGAGCGTCTCCGCAAGGAAAAATTCGGTTACGTTGGCGAGAAACTGTCGCTTAACTTCCAGAACATCGAAGTGCGCGCCGTGTTGCAGCTTATCGCGGACTTCACCGGCCTGAACCTGGTGACAAGCGACACAGTACAGGGCAACCTGACCCTGCGCCTGAAGAATGTGCCCTGGGACCAGGCGCTGGATATCATCCTCAAGACCAAGGGCCTGGCCAAGCGCCAGACCGGCAACGTGATCCTGGTCGCGCCGACCGAGGAAATCGCCGCGCGTGAAAAGCTCGAGCTCGAATCACAAAAGCAGATCGAGGAACTGGCACCGCTGCGCTCCGAGTTCATCACCGTCAACTATGCCAAGGCAGGTGACCTGGCGGCCCTGCTCAAGGCTCCGGAAAATTCATTGTTG
>JASFME010000026.1:0-15937 GCA_050117725.1 Granulosicoccaceae bacterium
GCTCTGCAGCAGGGTTCCATTCCATAATGCGATAATCGGCATCCCATTCAATCGCCGCAAACAGTGTCTGCTGCATATAGCGGGCCAGACGCTGCTCGGATATGCGAAGTGACCGTTCCACCTTGCGTGTATTACTCAAATCCCTGACCGCAACGACGCGCGCCTGCCTGCCGCGATACGGGTAATCCCGTCCGCAGACCTCGGCCTGGAACCGCTCACCGTTACGCCTGAGAGCAGTCACTTCCAGCGGCTCTCCTGACGGATGGGCCAGACGTTCACGCATTATCCTGTGACTTTCCGGTGCAAGAAGTTGCTCTACACTCATGCCAATCATGTCCTGCCGCGCATAACCCGTCATGTCCGCAACCGTATTATTGGCATCGAGTACTTTGCCGTGTTCGTGAAGCAGGATACCCTCAAAGCTGGCATCCGACAGGCTGCGGAACCGTTCCTCGTTCCCAAGCGATATCAACGCTGCCTTTTTGCGTTCTTCGACTTCGCCAACTAGACGCTCATTTTGTGCGTCTGCTTCACTCTTCCGGGTACGCAGATCCTCGATCAGGCTCTTGTTCTGCAGATCAAGTTTGATATGCCTTGCAAAAAACGTGTGCAGCCGGCTTGTAATCAGCAACAATGCGAGCATAAAAAATGCTGTCAGGATTTCCAGGGGTATGGCCAGCCTGGCTTCATGCTGGTGCAGTGCGACCAGAAGCGGGATATTTGCCGCCAACAGAAACAATGTCGCACTGTAACGACTGGCTGAATATGCGGTCACAATGCCTGCTGACAGTCCGCTTATTACGACGGCCAGCAATACGAGGTAAATAAAATCAGCATTGGATAACAACAAAAACGGGGCTGTGCCCCAGACAAGTCCCGAGATCAGCGTACCCGTATCGAAGAGATGAACCCATGTCGCATTATGTATGTCTGGTTGTGTATGCCGGTAAACGATTACCAGCACGAAACGCAACAGCGTGACGAGCATGGCCGTTGCATACCAACCAAACAGAGTGAAGGTATCGCTGACACCAAGGTAGAAATAGGTCAGTACTGAGGCGCACAGTACGTTGCCAAGCAGGCCGATACCGGCCTTGCCGTACAGGAGATCGGCTTGCCGTTGTGTAAAGTGGTCTTTGAAATCAGAAGATTCTGGATATTGTCCGGCCGATGTCATATCACCGGCCTGTTCCATTATCTTTTCATCATGCAACGACAATATTTAGCTCTTGTTGTATTTGCGCGCTGCGATACGCATTCGTAGCGCGTTCAGCTTGATGAAGCCTTCAGCATCCTGTTGATTATAGGTTCCTGCATCGTCCTCGAAAGTGGCGATATGTTCATCAAACAGGCTGTTGGTATCTGACTTGCGCCCGACGATGATAATATTGCCCTTGTATAATTTGAGCCGGACCGTACCGTTGACCACTTCCTGCGAAGCATCGATCATTTTCTGCATCATGTGACGCTCGGGGCTCCACCAGAAACCATTATAGACGAGAGTGGCATAACGCGGCATCAGTTCGTCCTTCAGGTGTGCCACCTCGCGGTCCAGCGTGATGGATTCGATGGCACGGTGCGCCTTGAGCATGATTGTACCGGCCGGCGTTTCATAACAGCCGCGCGACTTCATGCCGACGAAACGGTTCTCGACAAGATCGTCACGGCCAATGCCATTCTCGCCACCCAGTTTGTTGAGTGTTTCCATCACCGTGGCAGCCGACATGCGTTCGCCATTGATGGCCACGATGTCGCCCTTTTCATAGTCGAGTTCGAGATAGGTCGGTGTATCCGGTGCCGCCTCTGGCGATACCGTCCAGCGCCACATCTCTTCTTCCGGTTCGGCCCATGGATCTTCGAGAACGCCGCCTTCATACGAGATGTGCAGCAGGTTGGCATCCATCGAATACGGTGACTTCTTGCCCTTCTTGAAGTCGACCGGGATGTCGTGTTGCTCGGCATACGCCATGAGCTTTTCACGCGAGTTCAGATCCCACTCACGCCACGGGGCAATCACCCGGATATCGGGGCTCAGGGCATAGGCGCCCAGTTCAAAACGCACCTGGTCATTACCCTTGCCGGTGGCACCGTGCGAAATCGCATTGCCACCGGTTTCGCTGGCAATCTCGACCAAGCGCCTGGCGATCAGCGGCCGTGCAATCGAGGTCCCCAGCAGGTATTCACCCTCGTATACCGCGTTGGCGCGGAACATCGGGAACACGTAATCGCGTGCAAACTCTTCGCGCAGATCCTCGATATAAATATCCTTGACGCCGAGGGCCTCGGCCTTGGCACGTGCCGGTTCGACCTCTTCACCCTGGCCAATATCGGCGGTGAACGTAACAACCTCGCAATTATAGGTTTCACGCAACCATTTCAGAATGACCGAGGTATCCAGCCCGCCAGAATAGGCAAGCACGACTTTACTGATAGCAGACATGTAAACTCCTGACCGACCTGCCCGTAGCAACGTGACCGGGCGAGGTAACTTTTTCAAAACCTTGAATAAACACCAAGTATAGCCGAGTTCGGCGCTTACAGAACACGGCAATTTGCTGATTTGTGCCGGTCCACGGCGGGCAGGCACAAATATCGACGGGAATGATACCCGACAGGCAAGTGGTGGCCTGTGCTGCTCAGGCCTTCTTTGCGACCTTCTTGCTGCGGCGCAGACGGCTCAACAGGCGGCGCGCCATCTCGCCGAACATCTCGGTCTGGGTCGGATGCGGATGGATCGCATTTGCGACCTGCGCCAGTGTCATGCGCCCGGAAACCATCATTACGCCCTCGCCAATCAGGGTATCGGCATGGTCGGCAAGGTAATGCACGCCGATCACGCGCTGACTGGCCTTGTCGGCGACGATCTTGAGCATGCCGTGGGTTTCGTTCGTGATCATGGCCTTGGCATCGATGTTCATCGGTACCTTGACCTCGACCGCGTCGATACCTTTGGCCCTGGCCTGCTCGACTGACAGGCCAACGAAGGCCGCCTGCGGGCGGGTAAAGATCACACCGGAATCGAGATCCTGGTTGTAGGTCAGGTCTTCGCCGAGAATCGTGTGTGCCGCGACACGCCCCTGCTGACCGGCAGTATGCGCAAGCATGAGACCACCGACGACGTCACCGACCGCAAAGATATGCGGCACGCTCGTGCGCGAGCGGTTATCGACCTTGATCACGCCATTGTCGACGGCGACACCGGCCTTATCGAGTTGCAATGGCTCGAGCACCGGGCGCTTGCCGGTCGCCATGATGACGTAATCAACCGTCATCGTGTGCGACTTGCCATCGGCATCCTTGTAGCCGAGCTTCATTGCCCCCGGCTTGCCGCTGATCTTCGAGACACCGGCCGAAGTCAGCACGGTCAGGTTCGGGTCTTCGTTGAGGATCGCGGCCAGTTGTTTGGATATTTCCGGCTCGACTTCGGCCAGGATCCGCTCCTGTGCCTCGATCAGCGTGACCTTCGCACCGAAGTCCTGGAAGATCTGCGCCATCTCGGCACCGATCGCCCCGCCACCAATCACGGCCAGCTTCTTCGGCGGTGCCTCGAGGCCCCATACCGTATCCGAGGTCAGCACACCGCCAGCTTCGACACCTTCCTGTGCACCCGGGATCGGCGGCACGAACGGCGGCGCACCCGTGGCAATCACGGCGCAACCGAAGCTGATGTGTTTTCCTTTCGAACCGTCACCGATGGGCGCACGCGCATGCGGATCATCCGTGTTGCCCGAGGTATCGACGAACAGGCGGTGATCGGTCTCAAACCAGGCGAAGCCCTGGATAACGTCGATCTTCACGCCCTTGTCGGTCTTCAGCGCCATCTCGCCGCGCGTTTCGAGTACGCTCTTGCGCGTCGCCTCAAGCGCGGCCCAGTCGAGCTTCGGCTTCGCCGTGCCCGTCACACCAAGGTGCGCATCATGCGCGCGATCACGCATGCGGTCCGCACCGGCACGCCAGGCCTTCGACGGGATACAACCGCGCCACAGGCATTCACCACCCGGGAACGGCGCATCGTTGATCATCGCGACCTTGATGCCATGGCCGGCCAGGTCGCGGGCACAGTCCTCACCACCCGGGCCACCGCCAATCACAACCACATCGTAATCCCAGCTACCTTCCGGGATCGCCGGACCGGTCGGGCCCATCCATTCTTCGGGGTTTTCGATCGCGCCTTTGAGCGTACTGAGGAACAGTGCAACCTCGGCACCGTTCACAACACGGTGATCGGCAGTCACGGTCAACGGCATGCCCTCCGCACCGGCTGTGGCAATCGCAAGTATTGCGGCGGTACCCGGCGTCGGGATCGCATCAAAATAGCTCACCCCCATCATGCCCATGTTAGAGACCATGAAGGTCGGGTTGGCATACTCTTCCGGTGCGAGGCGACGCTTGCGGGCGCGATCGACGAGATCACCCCAGCTGTCATTCAATTCTTCCAGGCTGCGCGATTCGCAGTGGCGCAACACCGGTACGACCAGCCCGCCGCCCTCGGCCGACACGGCCATGCCGATATCGACGTTAGTGCGTTCGACGATCTTGTCGACCGGCTGGTAGGCCCAGTTTATGTTCGGATGCTTCGCGATCGCCTCGGCACAGGCCTTGGCAATCGCTACCGTCACCGACACACCATTTGCCTTGGCAGCCTTGATCAGCGCACCCGGTTTGGCATTGATCGATACACGGAAGGTCGGCATGGTCAGCGAGGCAGTCATCGAGTGACTGACGGCCTTCTCCATCGCGTTCATCTCGCGGCCATGACCCGGTACCTGGATCTCCGGCATAACATGGGCCGGCACCTGTGCACCGATCTCGGTCGGGCGTTCGAGCGGCGTTGCCGCACGCACATCGTCGGCCGTGATCACGCCATCCGGGCCGCTGCCCTTGAGCGTATTCAGATTGACGTGCAGGGTCGCGGCGAGCTGGCGCGCATACGGCGTGGCCTGCTTGTTATCCGGGCGTGGCGCCGGTGGCACAGTGCTGTCCGCCGCCACTGCCGGCGTGGCAGCAGCCGGCACGGCCGGGGTGGCCGGTGCAGCTTCTGCGGCGGCAGCCGGGGCGGCGCTGACCGCGGCCTTGGCCTCGACGACCTGCTCGGCGCTATCGACGAGGTAGGCCAGCGGTTCTCCGACGGCAACGGTACTGTCGACATCCACGATCGGACCGGACAGGTAACCTTCGCGGAACACCTCGACATCCATAACGGCCTTGTCAGTCTCGACCGTGGCGACGATGTCACCGCGTTCAATCCTGTCACCAATGTTTTTTTCCCAACTGACCACGAGGCCTTCGGTCATCGTGTCCGACAACTGCGGCATCTTGATGGTGTGGGTCACACCGGCGGGCACACCAATCTCCGCAGCGACCTCGATTTCGGGCTTGCCTTCACTCCCGGCGGTGACACTGTCTTCCGGCACAGCTGCATCACCGGCCTGGACATCCGATTCATTGGGCACGATGTAGGCCATCGCATCGCCGACGGGGATGGTCGCACCCACCTCGACCATGGGACCGGACAGATAACCTTCACGGAACACCTCGACATCCATGATGGCCTTGTCGGTTTCGACCGTCGCAACGATATCGCCGCGCTCAATCCTGTCACCAATATTCTTTTCCCAACTGACCACCACCCCTTCGGTCATGGTGTCGGACAATTGTGGCATCTTGATTGTGTAAGTCTCGGACATGCTGCACTCGTCGATAGTGAAAGCTGGTTGGAAAATTATTGCCGGCGGACGGTGCAACGCACCGCCGGCTGTTTATTCGTTTGCTGCCAATCAGGCCTTGCCGAACATCTTCAGCACGGCCTTTACAACATCATTCGCGTTCGGAATGGCTGCCTTTTCCAGTGTATGGTTATACGGGATCGGTACATTCTTCGCAGACACCCGTAGCGGCGGCGCATCCAGTTCGAAAAAACATTCTTCGTTGATGATTGCCATGACCTCACTGCCCACACCGACAGCCGGCTCGGCCTCTTCGACAATCACGGCGCGGTGTGTCTTGCTGACCGAGGCCTTGATGCCTTCCCTGTCTACCGGCGCGAGTGCATACAGGTCGACAACTTCGCAGTTGATGCCATGCTGCTTTTGCAATACCTCTGCCGCCTGCAGGCACCAATGCACGGAAATATTGTAGCCAAACAGGGTCACGTCGCTGCCCTGGCGGCTCACTTCCGAACCTTCCAGCGGGTAGAAGAACTCTTCCTCCGGCACATCGCCCTTCATGTTGTACATGAGTTCATGTTCATTGATGAACACGGGGTCATTGCAGCGTATTGCAGATTTCAGCAAGCCATAGGCCTGCTTCGGGTTGGACGGTGTCACCACGCGCAGCCCGGCAATCCCCATAAAGACCTTCTCCATACGCGCCGAGTGCTGGGCGCCAAGCTGGTGCGCGGTACCGCCCGGTGAACGAATCACCACGGGCGCCTCGAGCTGGCCGCCTGACATGTAACGCACCTTGACCGCGGTGTTGAAGATCTGATCCATGGCCAGCCAGGCAAAGTTCACCGACATGATCTCAATGACCGGACGTACACCGAGGAACGAGGCACCGATGCCAAGGCCGGTGTAACCGTTTTCCGAGATCGGCGTATCGATAACGCGTTCCGCGCCGTACTTGTCGTACAGCCCCTGTGTGGCCTTGTAGGTACCACCGGCAACACCGATGTCCTCACCCATACAGATGACCATCGGGTCGCGGGTCATTTCTTCATCCTGCGCGCGACGCAAGGCTTCCCAGAACATCAATTCAGCCATTACTGCGTCCCTCCCTTGACCCACGGATCATTTTCCGCCAGCACGTACTTGTCGAGCAGTTCCATTGATGGTTCGGGAGACTCTTCAGCGTACTTGATAACATCATTTTCGATTTCTTCGAGGATCTCGGTATCCATCTGCTTGTAATCATCCAGCGTGATCTCGCCGGCCTCGACCAGGCGATCACGCAACATGATGATCGGATCACGCTTCGACCACATGCGTTCTTCTTCCTTGGTACGGTAGGCATTTGAATCCGACATCGAGTGACCGCGATAACGATAGGTCATGAGTTCGAGGAAATACGGCCCCTTGCCACTGCGTACATGCTCGATGGCGGTCTGCGCGGCGGCATAGACCTTCTCGATGTCCTGACCATCTTCCTGTGCCGACGGAATGTCATAACCGCTGACACGCTTGTACTGGTCAATCACCGCAGTGGAACGATCGATGCGCGTACCGATGCCGTACAGGTTGTTTT
The DNA here is from genome assembly GCA_050117725.1 of Granulosicoccaceae bacterium. Taxonomy (GTDB): domain Bacteria; phylum Pseudomonadota; class Gammaproteobacteria; order AKS1; family AKS1; genus JASFJH01. The sequence goes on from JASFME010000026.1 coordinate 7,243, forward strand.
CGCATACATACAGCACCGGCAGGTTCCAGATCTTGGCCATGTTCAGGGATTCATGGAAGGTACCCTGGTTATTCGCCGCATCACCGAGGAAGCAGATACACATCTCGTCACCGCCCTGCATCTTGATGCCCTTGGCAATGCCGGCGGCCAGCGGGAACGGCCCGCCAACGAGTGCATAACCGCCCATGAAGCGTTGCTCGACACCGAAAATATGCATCGAGCCACCCAGACCCTTGCAGCAACCGGTCTCCCTGGCAAACAACTCGGCCATCACGTCACGCGGCGGCACACCACATTTAATGGCATGGACATGATCACGGTAACTCGTGATAACGTAGTCCTTGCCGACATTCGCAGCCTCGAGAACGCCGAAGGCACAGGCTTCTTCACCCGGGTACAGGTGCAGGAAGCCACCAATTTTGCGCTCTACATAGGCTTCGTAGCAGCGCTCCTCGAAGCGGCGCGCGTATAGCATTTCGCGCAAAACTCGTTTCTTGTCAGCGGGTTTCATGTGTTCGTTCAACTACCTGTTCACAAATAGGCGCGCTATGATCGACGTTTTACCGCACAAGGTCAAGATAACCCGTAAAGCAGACAGGGCTAAAAGCATGAAAATCAAGATAAAACAACATCTAACCCCGGCCCGCGCAGCGCAGATCGAGGCCGCCAGACACCTCATCGTGGTCCTGCCGGCCATGGCCAAACAGGGCAAACTGCCGGCCGCGCCGGTTTGCGAAGTCCTGCGCGAACCACTGAAACGCTGGCCAAAGGATGCCCTGTCCGATGGCGAGTTGTGCCTGGATCTGCCGAACCGCAGTCGCAGCCGGATCAGCCTGGCCGCGATCGACGATCACAGCCCGGCATTCGAGTTGCTTGGCCTCGCCCGCAAGCTGCTACAGCCGCACCTGTCGCAACAGCCGCGCCGCATTGATATTCACCTGCCAGGCCTGGGCGAGACTGTTGCTGCCCGCATGGCCGAGGCGCTCGTCGCGGCCGCCGGTGCCATCAAGCCGTTGCCCGATTTCAAGCGCAAATCCAGGCCGGCGCCGAAGCTCGATAGCTTATCTATATATAACCTGCCGGCGCGTCAGAACTTCAAGCCAACCCTGGCCGGTGCGGCCGGTAACAACCTGGCCCGCGAATTGACCGCGCTGCCGCCCAACCATCTGACCCCGGCGCTGTACCTGAAACGCGTCAGGCAACTGGCCCGCGAACATGGCTGGCGCCTCGAGTTTCTCGACATGCCGACCCTGAAAAAGCGCAAGGCCGGCGCGTTTGTCGCCGTTGCGCAGGGCAGTCCGTCCCCGGATGCCGGCATCGTGCACCTGCGCTACACGCCGGCGAAAAAAAGCAACAAACCGGCCTGCGCGCTCATCGGCAAGGGGATCTGTTTCGATACCGGTGGCATGAACCTGAAACCGGCCAGGTACATGCACGGCATGCACGAGGACATGGAGGGCAGTGCTGTGGCACTGGGCACACTGCTCGCCCTGACCGAGCTACAGGTCGACTTCCCGGTCGACTGCTGGCTGGCGCTGGCACAAAACCATATCGGGCCGAAGGCCTACAAGCAGAATGACATTGTCGTGGCGAGTAACGGCACAAGTATCGAGATCGTGCACACCGATGCCGAGGGCCGCATGGTACTCGCCGATACGCTTGCCTTCGCCGCAAAAAAGAAACCGGCGCTCATGATCGACTACGCCACGCTAACCGGCGCCTGCGTGTATGCGCTCGGTACGAGTTACTCGGGGGCATTTAGCAACCGCGATGACCTCATCGATGACATCATCGAGGCTGGTCGTAATAGTGGTGAACGGGTCTGGCCCTTCCCCCTCGACAAGGATTATGACAAGGCACTACAGAGTACCGTCGCAGACATCAAGCAATGCACGCTCGAGGGCGAGGCCGACCACATTCTTGCCAGTCGTTTCCTCAGTCGCTTTGTCGATGACACGCCGTGGCTGCATGTCGACTTGTCTGCTGGCAATAGTAAAGGTGGCCTTGCGCACATCCCGACTGACATCACCGGCTTCGGCGTGCGCTTCACGCTTGACTTGTTGCTGAAACAGAAAGTACTGCAGGACAGAAAGAAACTTTCTGCAAAGTAATCAAACCCATCAAGGGGGCAGAGTACTTTTCCTTCTTTCATATACTCTGCCCCCTTGATTCGCTATTTATATTGAAACGAATCGACAAATGTTCGCAAAATACTGCCGTCTTCGGGATCGATGATTGCCCAGCGACCCGTCGCATGGTTTGCGCCAGCGGGAACATAATACTGCCCACCAAGCGCCCCGAGTATCGAGAACAGGTCAGCAAGAGAACCAGATTCCTCTGATATGTGGCGTCTGATACGAATATCCCCAAGGATCACCGCATCGCCCCCGGTGCGAGAGGCCAATCGTTTCACACTCTCCAGTCTTTCCCCGCTTACTACTTGCTCCGGGTCGCCAAGCGCCGATTTGAGAAGCTTTTCCAGCAACTTTGTATCGCGTTCTGCCTCATCTTCGTTGTAACCAAAGCCAACGAGTTCCTCCGGCAGGTGCAGGTCTGGCGCATCACCCATTTGTTGCAACTGCTGCTCTGAAAACAACTGTTGCATGCCTCGCATCGCCATGAACATCACGCTCTCATCCGCTTCCAGCTGCATATGCTTCATACCGCCCTTCTCCAAACCTGTAACCTCGATTTTTACCAGAAGGCCGGTAATTTTTTCCTTGCCCGCCAGGCGTTTTTCAAACTCGGGATGGACCTGGTTTACAGCACAGCCCGATACCACAACGGCCATGACAAGGATTGGGATAAAAAATAGTCGGGCAGGCAACATACTTACTGCTCCGGTTACTCAAGCCGCCCGTCATACCCGTTTGCTTGAGGACAGGTTTTACAGGGCATTGAACAGGCCATAGATGAGCAACAGGCAGCCCGGGAAGATGGCAAGGGTGCCCATGCCGTACAACACATACACAACTTTATTGGCAAGCGAGCCACTGCACCGCAGACCCCGTTCACCACTGGCGGCGGCAAGAAGCATTGCCAGCACGGACGTCCAGGCAAAGAATATTATCAACCATGCCATGGTCGAAAGCTGCCAGAAAGGCAGATCAGGTAATTCAATGATCGCGGCAAGCGCAATCAGCATGATGCCTCTCGCGGTTCCACCGGCATGAATCAAATGCCAGGCAGACTGTTTGGTATTGTTGAGGATAGACCTGTACAGGAACAGGCCGGCAACGATACTGATAGTGAGTACCAGTGCACCATGCAACGCGAGATGAACGGCTAACGTTTCCATGAGATATCCTTAAGGCCCATTGTCATCAGTGGTTATGTGAATCCCGGGATACAGCTGCGTATAACTCATCCCCTCGTGCCGCTCCCCGTAGCGCTGTGGCACATCCTGTGTCCAGTCACTCGGGATGACGAGGGGAATAATCAGCAGCGCCCTGAAAATGAGTCGCTTGAAACGCGTCGTTCTACGCACGTCAAGCTGATAACCATCTGATATCGCGGTGAGCGTCAGCGGCCGGACACCTGCCTGCCTTTTCCTGTACGCCATGACAATGAGGCTGATGCCCAGCAGGGTCATACCAATATTGAATTCCTGTCCTGGCGGAAGGCCAAAGATTTCGGTTCGATACTCTCGGAAATAATCAATGAAGATACGCAGGAAGCCGTAGCCAATCAGGAACGTGCCGAGCATAACGCCCCGGGGTGGCCGCAGGTAGCGCATCATGAGCAGCAGCGGAATCAACAGCAGGTTCTTGAACCCGTCATAGAGCACAACGGGGTGCCTGAAACCTTCCGCATCGGGGAATTTCACCGCCCACCAGACATCCGTGACGCTACCGACGATCTGGCCGTCGATGAAATTACCGAGTCGTCCGAGCCCCATTATCAAGGCCGCGGGGATAACCAACTCATCCGCAACAGCCAGGAAACTTTTCCGGTACCGTCGGCAAAATAACAAGGCTCCCAGGGTACCGCCAAGAAGGATGCCATGGGTCGACATACCCCCGAGCCAGACAGCGAAAATGTGCCAGGGGTGATCGCTGTAATAGGCCCACTCATAGAAAATGACTTCGACAAGCCGGCCACCAATCAGCACACCTGCTGCCATGGAAATACTCAGGCTATAGACCTGGCGTACATCCATATCGAGAAACACGCGCACACTGCGCAGCCAGTGGAACAAGCCGAGAAAGCCAAGCGTATAGCTCAACCCGTACCACCACAGGTACATACCGCCAATCTGGCCAATGACGGGATCAATATTATGGACAAACGGCTCGGGCATAATCAGTCAGAGAAGTGTCCTTGTTATGTCTACTACATAGTAGATGACTGATTATGGTTATTGTCAAACACTTGCATTGACAACGAATAACTGTATCAGGCCAAAATCAGCCATGCAGTGTACTCACTACTTCAGTTCATCGCGCACCCTGTCATAGTCGAGCATGGCACCGGCAAATTCGAAACTGTCACGCGCCTCGGAAAGGTGTTGCTGACGTTCATCGGTTTGCATATGCCGACCGATCTCGTAATGCAATAATGCAGTTTCATAACGCATGGCATATTCCTGTGCGCGTTCCAGTCCCTTTTGCCAGGCTTGCCGTGCCTTGCGCCGCTTGCCTTCCAGCCAGTACAAGCGGCCGCGGTAGCGTAACAGCGCCGGCTGGCCGACGGTATAGATACGCGCGTAATTCGCCAGCGCCTTCATAATCGATTTGATGCGGCCGCGCAGACTGGACAGGCGCAGGTGATCACGCTCACAAATGCCCAGATAGGTGTCGATGGTGCCGACAAAGCCTTCCAGCACGTACTGCGCCACTGCATCGGCGCTGGCCATTAGCGCCGCGGCGCGATCGGCATAAGCCAGTGCCTTGCGCTCCTCACCCTTGCGCCACCATGCCTGTGCCAGCGCACCGTTTGCCAGGATCTGATCGCCACTGCCGAGCGTGTCGAAATCAAGTGCCTCGAGCCTGGCGACAATCTCGTCATACTCGCCGGACGGGATCGCGCTGACCAGTTTGCCGGACAGCCCCCACGCCTGGATTTGCAATATGCCGCGGCGCACGCCTGACTGGTAGAGTTCTTCATACTGGTCGAGACTGACCGAGTGTTTACCGAGGCGGTAGGTTGCCGGCGCCAGGGTAAACATGAGTTCATCCCAGCGGCGGCGATCGCCGATACGCAGCGCAATATCGATACCCGGTTCCACTGACTCGCGAATATCCTGCCACTGTGCCGTGGTGGTGCGATACATGGCGGTCACCATGTATACATAGGCCTGGCTGGGCAGGTTGTGGGTTTTGTTCGAGGTGCTTCTCGCCAGTCGGTAATACAACTCGGCCAGCGCATAGGACGGAATCATGCCGGCCACGACACAGATGTTCGCGTAACTGCGCGCCAGCTCGGCAGAAGTGCCCACCCGTTCCGAGAGGTTCAGGGCACGCAGGGCAAAGTACAGAACGTTGGGACGATCATTGTTCATATACTCGATCTGCGCGATACGTTCACAACCGCGGGCCACCGCCAGCTGTTCCACGGCATCGTTTCGCTCGCTGGCGAAGTAATACCCGGCACGCATGCGTTGCAGGAACTGTTGCCAGATCTCTTTCAACAGGGCCGTGATCAGTTGCCGGCCTGGTGCCGGGATATGTTCACCGTTATAGCGCAAGGCTTCACTGAGGCAACGCCGGCTGTTATTGAAGCTGGCCAGGGCATAATGCGCTTCGCCCATTTCCTGGTACCAGCTGGCGCGTTGTTGATCCGGGGTCGGAAAACCGAGCTTTTCGTCCAGTTTGAACACGCGATCAAACAGCTCGAGCGCCTCAATATTGGCAAAGTTCCGCACGGCCTGTTCGCCGGCCTTGACGCAATACTCGAGGTGCTTCTCATCATCATTGACCCGGCCATAGTGATACACGAGCAACGAATAATACGGCGCCAGCTTGTCCGGGTATGTCCGCTCATACCACTGCGCGATCGCCTCGTGTAACTGCTGGCGCTGCGCAAACAACATGAGGTTATAGGCCACCTCCTGTACGAGGATCTGGCTGAACACATAGGATGGGGCTGATTGCTCCCTTGCCTGCACGAGAAAGCCGAGTCGCACAAAATCTTCCAGCACGTCATCGAGCCGCTCGCGATCAGCATCTATCGGATACACATCACGCAATAACGAAGCACGAAACACATTGCCAATAACGCTGGCGACCTTGAGCACCAGCTGTTGCGACGGGCCTAGCCGATCAATGCGTTCGGTGATCATGCCTTCGAGCGTGTCTGGCAGATTCAGCGATGACAGATCAGGTACACCCTCGGCGCGCATACATGTGTGGTTGATGATCCGGACCGCCTCGATTTCCTGCAAGCTGTTGGCTATCTGCTCGATAAAGAACGGGTTACCGTGGGATTTTTGATCAAACAGCTGTCTGACGTCATCTTCGACCGCATCGGCAGCCAGCACCCGGCAAGACAGGGTGTACGTGTCTTCTGCAGACAACGAGCCAAGGGTGATGTTTACCGTATCAGGATCGGTCTTGAGGTAACGATAGGTCTTGGGTAGCGGTTCGACCAGGGTGCGTGTCACCAGTACGAGCATCAGCGGCGAGACATCGCGCACAACCTGGCGGATCAGCGACCATGAGGCTGAATCCATCCAGTGCGCATTATCCAGCATGAGCAACAGTGGCTGGCGGCTGGCGGCAAGCCGCAGTACACCGATAATAAAATCGGTAACATTGTCAGCGCGCGCCTCGCCGGCCAATTGCCGCGTGACCTCGTTATCCGACAGCTGCAGAGACAGGATGTCATTCATCAATGGGGCCAGGCGCTGCAACTCGTCATGCCCATCCAGGTATGCCAGCACCCGGTCACCGCGCTGCCGGCTATCAGTGACGGCCCTGATAGCAAAGAGCTGTTCGAGCAGGCCGGACCATGCGTAATACGGTGTATTCTTGTCAATCGCACTGGCAAACGCGCGTACCGCCATCACCTCTTGCGTTGTGGCCTGCGCCTTCAGCCAGGAGGTAAGGCTGGTCTTGCCGATGCCCGCTTCACCGTCGACGATCGCCACACTCGACCCGCCACTATGCAGTGTGCTCATGGCCTGCTGCAGTTGCTGTTGTTCGGCGTCACGCCCGACCAGCTCGGTTTCAGCAGAGCTCTCTTCTTCCTGTATATAGGCCAGGGGGCGAAAGGCACTGACCGGGCGGGCCTTGCCCTTCAGGGTAAGCGGGGCGTGTGCTTCAAACTCGATATGCTCGGCCATCGAGGCCGTCGGCTCATCGACGAGAATACTGTTTTTCGCCTTTTGCATGAGACGTGCGGCGAGGTTCACCACATCGCCCATGATGGTGTATTCACAACGCTGCTCATTGCCGATAGAGCCACAAAAGGCCCGCCCCGTGGTCACGCCGATGGCATACTGCCAACCGAGCGACTCCAGTTGCTCGCGGATGTCCAGCGCAGCGCGCACACCGCGCCCCGGGTCGTCATTGTGCGACAGGGGTGGCAAACCATACACGGCCAGCAGGCTGACCCCCTTGTCATCGACACTCAGTTTGTTGACGCTGCCCTCGTAACGGTACAGGGCCTGTTGCAGGGTTTGCATGGCCTGTTGCGCCTCGGCCAGCGGCGTGCCGTAGTGCATGTCCGGCAGGTTGATAAACAACACGGTGATACGGCGCAACTCTGCCAGCCAGATCCCCTGCCCGGCTTCGACGCGGTGATGAATCGCGGCAGGCACAAAGCGTTTTACCTGTTGCGCCAGGCTATCGCTGACCGACCAGGATGGCCGCGCCAGCAATGTCGCCGCCTGCCTTGAGGCAAGCAGACAATACACACCCTGTTCGCGCGGTTGCGCGTCAAAATCGTGGTTGACCACTTGCCACGCCTCGGCTGACACAACGACTTCGCCGGGCTGGCCTATATGGCTGCATGCGCCGACCTGTAACAGGGGCTCGCCGGCAATCACCGGCTCCTGGCGCTGGTACACACCGCCGATCTGCAACATGCGCATCGGGCCGGCACCGATCGCCGCACGCAGGGTCAGGCGGGTATTCCCCGGTGCACTGTAATCACGCAGGCCGGCCTGGATGGCCAAGCCGCATTGCGCAGTGCGTCGCACACATTCGGATAAATCGCTGGTCTCGTCCGTGACCCAGACTGCCAGCAGTGCATCCCCGGCAAACTTGATAACATCGCCGCCATGTGCATGAATCGTGTCAATAATCCGGCCAAAATAGGCATTCAGGATCGCACTGAGTTCTTCAACGCCTTCGGCACCGCGCGCGGCAAGGCGTTCTGTCAGGGCAGTAAAACCGGAAATATCCGCGAACAGTACGGCAGCCGAAAACTCCCGCTCGACGGGTTGTCCGGAAGAAGGTGTCTCTTCCAGGGACTGTAACAACAGCCGTGGAAGATAGGCCAGGTAGGTATCAATCGGATCGTGCCGGCGCATGCCTTTCCTTGATGTCTGCGTCCATGGAATTACCAGACTCTAGCATAAATGAACCCGGCCACCGGGTTCGACTCCTCATCATGAGTACTTATCTATCCGCACACAGTATGCTAAAGTCAGCACCCGTTATGAGTAGAAAAAACAAGCATAAGAAAAAGAAGCCGAATAAGGCCGCCGTAGCCAAAGGCCCACGCATGGCCGAGACGGCGGATCGCCATCATC
>JASFME010000027.1:0-15222 GCA_050117725.1 Granulosicoccaceae bacterium
GCGTCGCCAGCGTGGTCAGTGGCCGCGCCGTGCCGGCGAGGGTCTGGCCGATGGCGACGCCGGTACGGCGTTCACCAAAATCAAAACCGAGCAGGATCTGCGGCGTTGTCATGCAGGAGCTGAGTCATGCGTTTCAGGCGTGACCGATGTCATCCGAAAGCGTGTTGAGATCGATACCGAGGTTGGCAGCTGCCGCCTGCCAGCGTCGCTCTATCGGTGTGTCGAAAATGATCGCGGTATCGGCAGGCACACTGAGCCAGGCATTTTCGGTTATTTCCTGTTCAAGTTGTCCCGGGCCCCAACCGGCATAACCGAGCGCGACAAGGGCACGTTCGGGGCCCTGGCCGTCATTCATGGCCATGAGGATGTCGCGCGAGGTCGTGATGCCGATCTGTTTGGTGACTGGCAGCATCGCGTCCCACTGGCCGGGCGGTTCGTGCAGAACAAACCCGCGTTCGGGCTGCACCGGGCCGCCCAGGTAGATTTCGCGCCCGGCGTTGTTCGGGTTGTGCTGCTCGATCTGCATATGCTCGAGTACGTCACCGAGCGCGATATCCAGCGGCCGGTTGATGACAATGCCCATCGCGCCCTGTTCGTTGTGTTCACAGATGTAGGTGACCGAGTGATAGAAGTTCGGATCCTCGAGCATCGGCATCGCGATCAGGAAATGATTGGTCAGAAATTGTGTGTCTGCCATGGCTAAAGTATCGATCACGCCTGCAGGCTGTGCAAGCAGGACGGGGGGCTAGCGCGAGCCGAAGCTGGCGCCGTCGTGGAAAATCCAGGTGCGCGTAATATGCAGTACATCAGTCTCGGCCCGGATGTTGTCAGGCAGCGGCGCAAATGGTGAGGCCAGCCGCACAATGCGGCGGGCCGCATCATCGAGCAGTTTGTAGCCGGAACTGCGGTCGAGGCTGATCGATGCGACGCTGCCGTCGGCCCGGATCGCCACGGTCATGGTCAGGTCACCGGTCAGCTTGCGCTGGCGCGCCGCCTCGGGGTAGTTAAGCCGGCCGATGCGTTCGACTTTCTGCCGCCAGGCCTCCTGGTAGGCGGCGTACTTGTATTCCTGGGTACTGGCGGTGATGTACTTGTGGCGTTTGCGTTTCGCGTAGTTCTGCTGGCGTTGTTGCAACTCGGCACTGGCGCTGGCGATCTGCAAGGACTGTGCAATCAGATCATTGGCCGTCGGTGCGGGTGTCGGCGTTGTTTTGTGCTGTTGCTGGGCCAGCTGTTGTTTGGACTGCGCTGTGGTCAGGGCTTTCTTTGTGGTGGTAGCCGGGCTGCCACCCTGTTGTGGCTGCACGCGGGTCTCCGGGGCGTTACCGGCCAGGTTGTCCGGCCGCATGATGTCCCGCGCCTGCGGCGCCTGCGGTTTGAGCTTTTGCTGTTGCGGATCACCGCTGCCTTGCTGGCTGGCCTGGGCGAGATAGTCAGGATTCTCCGGGGCCTTGTCAGTCTTGTTCTGTACCAGTGTGATCTCGAAACGTTGCGGCGGGTTTTTCAGTTTGCCCTTCAGGCTCGTGAAGCTGATGCCGAGAATGATCACCGCATGCACGACCACGGCAATAAACAGCGTCAGGCCGAGCCGGTCGAGCGGGGTAATTCGGGGTTGAGGATGGATGGTAGTCACGGTGTTGGTTGCGCTAGTCGTTGCATCACGGCATGGGTGATTATACCGCCAACCAGCCCGAACACGAGCGCCGCGCTCATGAATACGGGCAACAGTGACCACAGGGCCGGGTGCGGCAGGAACAGCCACCAGGCCATGACAAATTGCCCGGCCATGTGCGCGAGGGCGGCAAGCACGCCCAGCCCGACCGGGCCGGTGCCGGGCAGCCAGCGGCCCAGGCCGAGTGCGAGCAGGCTGGCCAGTGCGCCGGACAGGCTGAGCAGGAAGGTCGGCGAGAGGAAAGTGCCGATCACGAGGCTGCCGAGCAGCACGCGCAACAGTGACACCCAGGCCGCGCTGCGCCAGCCGAAATCAAACAGCACGAGCAACGTGATAATATTGGCAAAACCAGGCTTGATGCCGGGCAGCGGGCTGGGCAGCGCGCTTTCCGCGACGTGGATGACGATCGCCAGCGCCGCCAGGCGGGCGATGCGTTGATCCTCATCACTGATGTTAAAAGTTGATGCTGTCATAACGACGCGCCACGCCATGCAGCACGACGCTGACACCGTTGGGCAGGCAGGCCGTGGCATCGCCGCTGTGGGCGAGCCAGCCGCGATGGATACACAGACGCTGGTTACAGGGTGAATCGAGGAAGCGGATCCGGCCATCACGCACTTGCAGCGTACTCGGGCCAAGCCGGCCCTGTATCGTCAGCTGCGTATCGTCGAGCAGGGAAACACGCACGGGCTTGTGATCGAGGTGCTGCACCACGGCATGCAACTGCCCGTCACCCTCTGTTCCCCATTGCTGGAAATACAGGCCGACGACCAGCACGCTACCAAGCAGCGTGATGAGTAGGTCACTGGCACTGAAGCGTGGCGGCAGGGGGTGTTTCATTGCAGGGGGATGATCTCGGGTTGTGGCGCAGGTTCGACTTCAAACCTGATGCGCGCTTGCATGGCCGGGGTCATTTGCACACGCCCGTCATCGGCAATCAACATGACATGTTCAATGCCCATGTCCCTGGCAATTGCCGGCCATGCGTCCGGGCCGGCGACAAACAGGGCCGTTGCAGCGGCATCGGCGATGCTGCCCTTGTCATGTAACACAGTGACCGACTGCGTACCTTCAGCTGGATAACCCGTGCGCGGATCAATGATGTGGTGGTAGCGTTTGCCGTCCATCTCGTAATAACGCTCGTAATTGCCCGAGGTAAACACACTTTCATCGCCCTGCAGGTCGAGCGAGGCGATCACGCCCTTGCCATCGGGGTGACGAATGCCGATATGCCAGGGGCGCTCGCCGCGGCTGCCGATAGCACGCAGATCACCGCCGGCATTGATGATGGCGTTTTCAATACCGAATTCGCGCAAGTGCTCGATGACCACATCCACGGCGTAGCCCTTGGCAAAGGCACCGAAATCGAGCTGCAGCTGCGGGTTGCTGCCGTACATTGTCAGGCCCTCGATATGAATGTCCTGCATGCCTGGCGCGGCATCGAGCAGGGCCTGGATCTGCTCTGCCTCGGGTGGCTGCGCGTCTTCATAAAACTCGGCGTGAAAGCCCCACAGCCTGACCAGCTTGCCGATCGCCGGGTTGAACAGGCCATGGCTTTGTGCAGAAAGCTCGCGGGCCTCGATAATCAGGGGCAGGACGGAGGGTGCGAGGGAAAATTCCGCGCCGGTTTGCAGCAGATTATTGATACGGGCCAGGGCATTCGGTTGCCAGGCATGCCAGGTATTGTGCATGTAATTCAGGTCATCGAGGATCGCGTTATAGGCACGGCTGGCCTGCTCGTCCTCGACGCCATACATGGTGACTTCCACGAGCGTGCCGAAGCTGAGCACGGTTTCATGGAACACCGGAGGCTCGGGCTGGCTGCACGCCGTCGGCAGCAGGGCAAGGTTTAACCAGAGAATTGTTTTGAAGATAAAGGCAGGTAATTTCATTTAATTATTTTCTCGATTACATCCATGAGTTGACCGCTTATGTTAAGCCCGTACTGGGCGTCGAGTTCCCTGATGCAGGTTGGACTGGTGCTGTTGATCTCGGTCAGGTAATCGCCGATCACATCAATCCCGACGAATAGCAGGCCCATGTCACGCAGGACAGGCGCAACGCATGCGCAGATCTCGCGATCACGTGCGCTCAGTTCCACTCCGACGCCCTTGCCGCCTGCAGCAAGGTTACCACGGGTTTCCCCGGGGGCCGGGATCCGAGCCAGCGCATACGGCACGGGTTCACCGTCGATGAGCAGGATACGTTTGTCACCCGCGCTGATTTCCGGGATAAAGCGCTGCGCCATGATATAGCGGCTGCCATAGCCGGTCAGCGTCTCGATGATGACGCTGGTATTCGGATCGCCTTCACGGACGCGGAAGATCGAGGCGCCGCCCATCTCGCCGAGCGGTTTGAAGATAACGTCCTTGTGTTCGGCAATGAACGCGCGCAGCGTGTCGGCATCGCGCGCCACGCGTGACGGTGCGATGCAGTCCGGGAACTGCGTGGCAAACAGTTTTTCATTCGCATCGCGCAGGCTGGCCGGTTTGTTGACGACCAGGGTGCCGGCACGCTCCGCCGCCTCGAGGATATAGGTCGCGTACAGGTACTCGGTATCGAACGGCGGGTCCTTGCGCATCAGGATCACGTCGAGTTCACCCAGCGGCGCGACTGCAGGCTCGCCAAGCGCGAACCAGCGGTTGTCATCCTCGAATACCTGCAGCGGGCGCATGCGCGCCATGCCCTGGTCATTATCGAGGTACAGATCCGCCAGTTCCATGTAGACGAGTTGCCAGCCACGGCGGGCCACCTCGCGCAGCATCGCCAGGCTACTGTCCTTGGCGACCTTGATATGGGCGATCGGGTCCATGACGACGCCGACTCGGATGGGCATGGCTTTCCCCTCTACAGATAAATTCATAACATGTTAGCCTATTGCGCCTGAGAGAATGAAATTTGCCGTAATAGCTGGACGAAGTCGGCAGGAAGGTCTTTAATAAGTAAAACACGGACAGTAAAACACGGAAATGTTGCTGCTATTGGAAGAGATTGTCGCCTCGCGGGCCGGCCCTCATGTGGGCCCCGAAACAACGATCAAATCGCTGAATATTTACTGTATAAGCAGTAACTTATGGATGCTTCCTGCAGTAACTTATGGATACTTCCGGATATTTGTGCTAAATATTAACACTATAATTGTTGATTTCATTAATAATGACTGAATTTTTAAAGAGTTAGGGGGACGGGTGGCCAACGAGACGCAAGCATCCGGTGAATACGCCGGCCTCAATGTCATGGTCATAGATGACAGCAAGACGATCCGCCGTACCGCGGAGACCTTGTTGAAAAAGGCCGGCTGTGAAGTGATCACCGCCGTTGACGGGTTTGAGGCGCTGGGAAAAATTGCCGACTATCGGCCGGATATTATTTTCGTCGATATCATGATGCCGCGACTGGATGGCTACCAGACCTGCGCCCTGATCAAAAACAACCAGAGTTTCCGCAACACGCCGGTGATCATGCTGTCCAGCAAGGACGGCCTGTTCGACAAGGCGCGCGGACGCATTGTCGGTTCCGAGCAATACCTGACCAAACCGTTCACCAAGGACGAATTGCTTGGCGCCATCACCAAACATGTACACAAGGCCAGTGCCTGACAGGCCGACCAGATACCTGAGGAGAACAATATAATGGCACGCATACTCATCGTCGATGATTCACCCACCGAGATTCATGTGCTCAAGACAATTCTGGAAAAAAAGAACCATGACGTCATTTCGGCGGAAAGTGGTGAAGAAGGTGTTGCGACGGCCAAATCGGAAAAACCGGATCTTATCCTCATGGATATCGTCATGCCTGGCCTGAATGGTTTCCAGGCAACACGACAGATCACCAAGGATCCGGAGACAGAATCGATCCCCGTCATTATCGTTACGACGAAAGACCAGGAAACCGATCGGGTCTGGGGTATGCGTCAGGGTGCAAAAGATTACCTGACCAAACCGGTTGATGAAAAAGTCTTGCTGGAAAAAATCAGTGGCCTGCTCGGCTGATTGTTACTGACGAAGAGACTATGGCGGACACTGCGACAAAACCCGATCCTCTTGCCCTGCTTGCTGACATCGATCAGCGCAGTCGCGCACACGCGGCAGGTTTGCCGCAACAGGAAGACTTCAAGAGCTCGGCGCTGGCCGTAGGATTTCGTATTGGCGGTATCAGTCTCGTGACGCCGGTGGGTGAGGTTGCGGAACTTTTGACCTATCCACACATGTCCCGGGTGCCGGGCACCAAGTCCTGGGTAAAGGGGATCGCCAATGTCCGCGGTAATCTGCTGCCGATTATGGACCTGAAAGATTACCTGACCCGTGAGCCGACCCGCGTCGATCTGCGTAGTCGTGTGCTCGTCGTCAATCATGAGGGTGTGTTTGCGGGCCTGCTGGTCGAAGAGGTGATGGGTCTGCGTCATTACTATGATGAAGATTTTTCCCGCAAATTGCCGGAGTGTGACAACTTTTTGAAGAGTTACCTGGTGGGTACCTACTCACAGGAAGGACAGGAACTGGGTGTGTTCAGTATGTATGCGTTGGCGAAGAGTCCGTTATTTCTTCAGGCAGCGTTATAACATTAATTGAAAAAAATGTGCCGACCGGTCAAGGGTGTGGCAAGCAACAATAACTGCAGGACTGGGTGTTGCAGGAGACCAACAGATGAAGAATGTAAATATAGATATCAGCAAGTACCTGAAACTCGAGAAACTGAAGGGCGCCGGCTTGCTGCAATTGCTCGCTGTATCGATTGCCGCGGTATTTATCGCACTGGTTGTGACGATTGTGATCAACTACCAGCGTGGTGCCTACGACACCGATTACCTGACTATCGCCGGTGAGCAGCGCGTACTTTCCCAGACGATGACCAGTTATGCTCTCGAGGCCTCGCGCGGTGATGAAATCGCTTTTGATCGCTTGCAGAATTTCCGTAACCAGTTCGAGTCCCGCAGCGTGGCCTTTAATGAAGGTGACCCGGAGAGGGGCTTTGCTCCTTCACCTGCAGAAATGCAGGACCAGCTTGCCGCAGTGAACAGCACCTGGAACGAATACCGGGAAAACGTCGATTCGATTCTCGCGCGTAAGGAGGCCATCCTTTCACTCGGCAGCTCGGTGCAGGACATTGCCGATAATATCCCGAACCTGCTCGCCCTGTCGGACGAGGTGGTCGGTATCCTGATCGAACAGGGGGCCTCACCGCAACAGATTTACATTGCCAGCCGCCAGCTCATGTTGACCCAGCGTATTGCCAACAATGTTACCCGCGTGCTGCAGGGTGGCCAGGGCGCGGCGACCGCCGCTGACCGTTTCGGTCGTGATACGGCGCTGTTCGGCCGGGTCCACCGTGGCATGCTTAACGGTGACCGTATCCTGCGTATTTCGGCGGTGAATGATATTGATGCCCGTGACAAGCTCGAGGAAGTGGGCGAGGTCTTCACGATTATTTCCGACCTGGTCGGCAAGGTACTCGAATCGTCACCGGAAATGTTCCTTGTCCATGATGCCGCAGACAAGATCTCGGCCAGTTCCGGCATCCTGCTGGGTAACCTGACCTCACTGGTTGAGTACTACAATAACAAGATTGGCCAGCGCGTCTTGCCCTACATCACGGTCGCGCTGGCGGTTGTCCTGTTTGTTCTGCTCGTCCTGCTTGCCTATACATTGATCAGTGAGGCGCGCCGCCGTACCGGCGAGGCTGAAGCGGCCAGTCGCCGTAACCAGGAAGCGATTATGCGACTGCTGAACGAAATGGGCGATCTCGCGGACGGTGACCTGACCGTGCAGGCGACGGTAACCGAAGATATTACCGGTGCGATTGCGGACTCCATCAACTATACCATCGACGCGTTGCGTAACCTCGTGACCTCGATCAACGAAGCCTCGGTGCAGGTGTCTTCGGCATCACAGGAGACGCAGGCGACTGCCATGCATCTTGCCGAAGCCTCTGATCACCAGGCACAGCAGATTACCGGTGCCAGTACCGCGATTAACGAAATGGCGGTTTCCATCGAAAACGTTTCGAAGAACGCTGTAGAGTCAGCATCGGTGGCGCAGCGCTCACTTGAAACTGCGCGACATGGCTCGGAAACGGTACAGCGTACCATCAAGGGTATGGACAACATCCGTGAGAACATTCAGGAAACCTCGAAGCGTATCAAGCGTCTTGGTGAAAGTTCGCAGGAAATCGGTGAAATCGTTGAACTCATTAACGACATTGCCGACCAGACCAACATTCTCGCCCTGAACGCGGCGATCCAGGCGGCCATGGCCGGTGAGCAGGGTCGTGGCTTCGCGGTCGTTGCGGACGAAGTCCAGCGCCTCGCAGAACGTTCATCGAATGCAACCAAGCAGATTGAAGCGCTGGTGAAAACGATTCAGACCGATACCAACGAAGCAGTTATCTCGATGGAACAGTCCACCACCAACGTGGTATCCGGGGCCAAGCAGGCCGAGGATGCGGGCCGCGCGCTTTCCGAGATCGACAAGGTGTCGTCACAACTCGCGGATCTGATTCACAACATTTCCGATACATCGAAACAGCAGGCGGGGGCGGCATCGAATATCTCCGAAACCATGAACGTGATCCAGGAGATTACGACCCAGACCTCGGCCGGTACCAACGAAACAGCGACCTCGATTGGTAACCTTGCCGAACTGGCGAACGAACTGCGTAAGTCGGTTTCCGGCTTCAAGCTGCCGGAATAATCGCACTTGTCCGGCAAGTGGTGAACCGACGTGGCTGTGCAGGATAATACGCTCAAGACGGCATGGACCGGGATGACCCCGGTGCCCGAGATTGACGAAGACGAGTATCTTCGCTGGAAGCTCATGCTTGAAGATCGTACCGGCATGATCCTGCCAAATGAGCGGCGCTCGTTCCTGGTGACCAGCCTTGGTATCCGCATGCGTGAAATCGGCTATAGCGACTATGCCAGTTATTACGATTTCATTAGCAAAGGTACGCAGGGCAAGGTCGAATGGTCCGTACTCGTCGACCGGCTCACGGTGCATGAAACACGTTTCTTTCGGCACCCCTCTTCTGTTGAATTGATACGGGAACACTTGTTGCCGCAGTGGACAACATCTCCTGCTGAACAGACCAGCCTGCATTTCTGGAGCGTGGGCTGCTCAACCGGTGAAGAACCCTACACACTGGCGATGTTGCTTGATGAGTTTCGCGAAACCGAACAGTGTAATTACTACTATGGCGTGACGGCCTCCGATATCAGCCTCGCATCACTGGCGACCGGCCGGCGCGGTATATATCACGCGCGCAAACTGCGCGGTGTGGATGAAGACACCGTCGAACATTATTTCAGACGTATTGACGATACGCATTACGAGATTGACCCGGAACTGCGCAAGCGGATCTGTTTCGCACATATAAATGTACTGGATATGGCGCGCGTGCCGGTCAGCAAGGTACACCTGATAGTGTGTCAGAACCTGCTGATCTATTTTGACCGTGAACGTCGTATCGAGATATTGAACAACCTGGCCAGGCACTTGCACCCTGGTGGCGTTTTGATTCTGGGTTCAGGTGAGATTCTTGGCTGGAAACCGCAGGACTTTGAGCGCATTGATTACAACGACACACTCGCGTTCAGGCTCAAGCCATAGAACGACGGGTGGCTGGATATTCTTATGTCAGAAGGTTTTGATTACAGTACGCTGAACTGGGTCAAGGGTGAGATTGACGCCACTCTTGATCAGGCGCGTCAGGCGCTCGAGGCTTATGTCGAGAACCCGGATGATGAGCCTCAGCTGCAGTTCTGTGTCACCTACCTGCACCAGGTTCACGGCACCCTGAAGATGGTGGAACTGTACGGTGCGGTGATGTTTGCCGAGGAAATGGAATACCTGGCGCAAGCGTTGCTCGACAAGAAGATTGCGCAAAAAGAAGACGCCTATGAAGTGCTCATGAGGGCGATCCTGCAATTACCTGATTACCTCGAGAAACTGCAAGGCGGTCAACGAGATGTACCGGTCAGCCTGTTGTCGCTGCTTAATGATATGCGCGCAATCTGCGGCCGCAGCCTCATGTCGGAAAGCGCCTTCTTTGCACCGGACCTGGGTGTAGACACCCCGGGTCGCGCAGATGCGCGGCCAGATGTGGATGCGGCTGCCGAAGCAAAGCGCTTACGCCATGCTTACCAGATGGGTCTGGTGGGCTTCTTCCGTGAACGTAATGTAGAAAAGAGTCTCGAGCAGATTGCTTCGGTGATTCATGCCATGCGCGGCGTGGTAAACGATAACGCCGTGGCACAAATGTTCTGGTCGGCAGGGGCAGTGGTCGAAGCTCTCATGGATAAAGGGCTCGAAGCCACCGTTTCGGTGAAACTGCTGCTCGGTAATGTTGATCGCCAACTGAAAAAACTTATCGACGGTGGTATCGCTGCCCTGCAGGCTGAACCGCCGACAGATTTGGTTAAAAACCTGCTGTATTACACTGGTACCGCGACCTCAAACGGACCGCTGGTCAGTGAGTTGCGTGAGGCCTTCAACCTGGAAGAACTGGTCAGCGGCACGATAGCCGCGGCTGATGAACAAGGCGGTGGTCTCGGCGGCGTCAATGTCGAGGTTATGGAAACGGTATCCGCGGCAGTGAAAGAAGACCTGACGCATATCAAGGACCAGGTCGATCTGTATGTGCGGGCCGAGAACCCCGATCCCGCCAGCCTGGAGCCTCTCGTCGATGCACTGAAACGTGTCGCCGATACGCTTGGCATGCTGGGCCTGGGAACGCAGCGTAATGTCGTGGTCGAGCAGTCGGCTGTGGTCAAGGACATCACGCAAGGCAAACTCGATGCCAATGACGAAACGCTGATGGAAATGGCCGGTGCCTTCCTGTTTATTGAATCCAGCCTGAGTGATCTGAGCAAGGGTGAAGCGCCAAATGAAAAACACGGCAATGCCGTGTTGCGCGGACTGAAACGCTTGCAGGGCGAAGAGGCCGAGGCCGCAGCTGGTGAGGAAGAAACCCCGGCCTCATTAATGCAGGAATCGGATCAGCGTGAATTGCTCAGCGCCGTGGTGCGCGAGGCCAAGAATGATATGGCGCGCGTCAAGGAAGCGATTGTCGGATTTATTACTGCGCCATGGGAACATGAACTGCTTAACGAGGTACCCCAGCTCAACCGCCAGATTCGTGGCAGCATGTCTATGCTGTCTCTCGAACAGGCAGCGGAAATGCTGTCCGCAGTCAATAATTATATAAGCGAAGAATTGATCGGCAAGAAGGATATCCCTGATCAGGACCGGCTGGATGCGCTCGCTGATGCGATCACAAGTATCGAGTATTACCTCGAAGCCGTTGATGAGCATCGCACCGATTCGGATGAGATCCTGAAGTTTGCGCAACGGAGTTTGCAGAACCTCGGCTACCCGGTAGGCGAGCAGACTGCTGAAGCCGCACCGGAGATACCCTCACCAGGTACCGAAGCGATAAGCGAAGCCGCGCCCGCAGAAGAACAGCTGCCTGAAGAACCTGCTGCCGGCGTTGCGGAACAGGATGACTATGCCAGCCTCGATCTGGACGCCGAACTGGCGAGTGGCGATCCACTGCTGGCGGAAGCCAGCGCAGAGGAAGCGGCTGAGATCGAGTCGCAGCCGCCTGAAGAGTTCGAACCGGCCGCGGCAGCCGGGACTGAAACGCAAGTCGAGGCAGAGGCGACTGCCCCGCCAGTTATGGCGACGGTTGATGAAGATGACCTCGATGACGAGATCCTCGAAATCTTTTTCGAGGAAGCCACCGAAGAAATGGCGACGCTGAACGAATACTTCCCGAAGTGGAAGGCCAGCCCTGATGATGAAGATGCCATGGGCACAGTGCGGCGTTCGCTCCACACCCTCAAGGGCAGTGGCCGGATGGTCGGGGCGATGCAAATCGGTGAATACGCCTGGGCATTTGAAAATATGCTCAACCGCGTCATCGACAAAACCATACCGATGAGTGCCGAGATGTTTGATCTCGTCACCGAAGGCCTTGCCGTCCTGCCGGAGCTGGTGGATCACTTCAAGGGTGGCCCGGCGCCGAGCGCTGATATCGAAGCGCTGCAGGAACGCGCACATGACATCAGCAAAGGTGGCAGTGGCCAGCTTGCCGCAACAGCGAGAACAGACGAAGTACCGGTGATAGCCAGCAAGGAAGCGCTCAAGGCCGGCAAAAGTGATAGTTGGGCACCGCCACAAGCGGAGGCGGTGATCCCTGAGGAAGAAGCCGAATCTACCGAAGAGGCTAAAGAGGAGGCTAAAGAAGAAGACGATAAACATATCGATCCGGTTCTGCTTGAGATATTCACCAAGGAAGCAATCAAGCACCTCGATGCGATCAATGAGTTTATCAAGCTATGTGAAGGGCGTGGCTATGATTGCCGTATCAGTGAAGACCTGACCCGTGCCGTGCATACCATGCATGGCAGTGCCCACATGGCCAATATCAAGGATATTGCCGAGGTCTGCAGTCTGCTTGAGAGATACATCAAGCTGCTACAGAGCAATAACACCCCGGTCATTCAGGACATCAATAACCTGCTGATTGACTTCGAGAAACAGTTGCGTAGCCGGGTAAGCATGTTGCCGGACCCGGATGCCTCAACGCGTTACAAGGATGGCTTGCTGAAGAAGATCAATGCCCTGTACGACCAGGAACTGGCCAGGGAAGTCGAACGCAAACCTGTCACAACGGAAGAGCCCGGTCTGGATATCTCCATGCCGAACGTTTCGGCAGGGTACGACGAGAGCGGTGTGGATCCCGAACTGCTCGAGATATTCGTCGAGGAAGGAGCCGAGATACTGGATGCCAGTGAGGTGACCTTGCAGAACTGGGTCAATGACTCGGATAACAAGGAACTCGTTAACCAGTTACAACGTGAGATCCATACCCTCAAGGGTGGTGCGCGCATGGCCGATATCAAGGGCATGGGTGATCTGAGTCACAGTCTTGAAACGATGATTATTGCTGTGACCGAAGGACGTGTGCCGGTGTCGAAGAAGATGTTCGACATTATCCAGCTGGCCCATGACAAGCTCGTGGTTATGCTCGAGCATGTACAACATCACCAGGTTGTGCCGGAAGAAACCACGTTAATCGAAAAGATCGATGCGTTGACCGCCGGTAAGGATATTGATGCGCTTGAGGCGGAGGAAGCGGTCGAGACAGAGGCCGAATTGCCAGAAGCCGAAGAGATTGTGGTCGAAGCGGCTGAAGGCCTCGAGGCAGAGGAAGCTGTCGAGACTGAGCCTGTTGCTGAAGAAGTGGTGGAACCTGCCGAGATCATCGAGATCCCGGAACACATGCCTGCAGCGAAGGCGCCAAAGCCGGCCGCAAGGCCAGGCCGCATACAGCACGAGCAGATTCGTGTACGCGCCGATTTGCTTGATAGCCTGGTTAATTTTGCCGGTGAAGTCAGTATTTATCGTTCACGCATTGAACAACAGGTTGGTACCTTCGGTTACAACCTGACAGAAATGGATCAAACGATTGCCCGTTTGCGCGAGCAATTGCGCCGTTTTGAGATCGAAACAGAGACGCAAATCATGTACCGCCTGGAGGGGACAGGCGTCGAATATGATGAGGATTTCGACCCGCTTGAAATGGACCGTTTCTCCAACATGCAGCAGCTGTCGCGTTCCTTGCTCGAGTCCCTGAATGACCTGTCGAGTATCCAGGGTCTGCTCGATAACCAGACGCGTGAGACAGAAACTCTCCTGTTGCAACAGTCACGCGTGAATACTGAATTGCAGGAAGGACTCATGCGGACCCGCATGGTGCCCTTCAGCACGCACTTGCCACGTATGCGTCGACTGGTTCGCCAGACCAGCAATGAGTTGAAGAAACAGGTTGAACTGATCGTCACTGGCGAAGAGGCAGAACTTGATCGCAGTGTACTGGATCGCGTGATGCCGCCGCTGGAACACATGTTGCGTAACGCGGTAGACCATGGCCTGGAAACACCGGCACAGCGTGAGAAGGCCGGGAAACCGGGGGCTGGACGTATTCATCTCGATGTCAGCCGTGAGGGTGCCGAAGTTGTTATTCGTATTACCGATGATGGCGCAGGTATTAACCTTGATGCGATTCGCAAGAAAGCGATCGAGCATGGCTTGCTGAACAGCAAGTCGGATCTGACTGACAAGGAAATTCTGCGTTTTATCCTCGAATCCGGTTTCAGTACCGCGAAAAAGGTGACCCAGATTTCCGGCCGCGGCGTTGGTATGGACGTGGTCAACAGCGAGATCAAGCAACTTGGCGGTACCTTGCAGATTGATACCGACAAGGGCAGGGGCAGTCGCTTTACCATTCGCCTGCCGCTGACACTGTCCGTGAACAAGGCCCTGCTCGTACATGTTGGCGAAGAAGTCTTTGCTATCCCGCTGTCAAGTGTGGATAGCGTGGTGCGGGTCAGCTATGACGAGCTCAAGACCTTCTATGAACAGGACAACCCACGCTATGAATACGGGGGTTACAGTTACCGCTTTATGCATCTTGGCAGCCTGCTTGGACTAAATGAAGCAATGCTGCCTTTACCGGACAGCAAATTGCCGATGTTGCTGGTGCGTGCCGGTGATCACCGTGTCGCCCTGCAGATTGAAGGTCTGCTGGGCAGCCGCGAAATTGTAGTCAAAACCGTCGGTCCGCAGATCAGTAGTGTCAGGGCAATCTCCGGCGCAACGATTCTCGGTGATGGTAACGTGGCCCTGATTCTCGATATGCCTTCACTCGTGTATATGGACTTGTCGCGGATCAGTATGACCAGTGCCGAGCCGCTTCGCGACGAGGAAGCAGTTGATAAGGAACGGGTTACCACAGTCATGGTGGTGGATGATTCGATCACTGTTCGCAAGGTCACGACGCGCCTTCTGGAGCGTAATGGTATGCATGTTGTAACAGCAAAAGATGGTGTCGATGCGGTAGCCGTGTTGCAGGAAACCATTCCGGACGTCTTCCTGCTGGATATCGAAATGCCCCGTATGGATGGCTATGAACTTGCCACACATATCCGCAATGATGCGAAGCTGAAGAATATCCCGATTATCATGATTACTTCGCGTACCGGTGAGAAACACCGTCAGCGTGCCATTGATATTGGTGTTAACCGTTACCTGGGCAAACCGTACCAGGAAAGCGACCTGATGGATAACATAAACGAGATCCTGAATGAGTCTCGCTAAAATGACGAACACCGCTGAATCTTTCGCCTTGCGCGTGGCGATTCTTTCTGATTCGGACACTCAGCGAGTCAATCTCAAGCACCTGCTGGAAAGCAGCGGTCTGCGAGTGGTCGAAAATGAAATCGTCAATGAGCGGGCTGTCAGGCGCATCGATGATGCCTATGCCGATGTGTTACTCGTCGATCTTGATGAGAACAGCGATCACGATTTTGATTTTCTTGATGAGTTACTGGACTCCCCGCTGCCGATCCTGTTTAACGATGGTCACGCTACCCGCATGCGGGCAGCGCAACGTCGCGGTGACTGGGGCCGTAACCTGGCACGCAAGCTCGAGGATGTCGCGCGAGAAGCCGGCACCTATGTCCCACCTGAACAGGAAGTGGTGGACGA
>JASFME010000028.1:0-15081 GCA_050117725.1 Granulosicoccaceae bacterium
TGCCGATATGGAAACATTGTACGAGGTCACTCCGGAACAGGCCTGTGCGCATCCAAACTGGGATATGGGACGGAAGATCTCGGTAGATTCGGCGACCATGATGAACAAGGGGCTCGAAGTGATCGAGGCCTGCTGGTTGTTCAATGTTGAGCCGGATGACATTGAAGTTGTGATCCACAAGCAAAGCGTGATCCATTCCATGGTGGATTATGCGGACGGCTCGGTGCTGGCCCAGCTCGGCAACCCGGATATGCGCACGCCGATTGCGAATGCGATGGCCTGGCCTGAGCGAATTGAGGCAGGGGTGGACAGCCTGGATTTGTTTGATATTGCGCGGCTGGATTTTGAACGTCCCGACCTGCAGCGTTTTGCCTGTTTGCGTCTTGCCTACGAGGCAATTCGCACCGGCGGCACGGCAACTACCGTCCTGAATGCGGCCAATGAAGTCGCCGTGCAGGCTTTCCTCGATGGCAGACTCGGTTTTACGCGTATCGCGGCAGTTATTGAACAAACCCTGGCAAGCGTTGAACCATTGCCAGCGGATACACTCGAAGTGATATTAAATACAGACACCCTGGCGCGTCAGACTGCGAATGACATGATGCAGTCAGATGCGAAACAACTTGTACACTGAATTATGACTATCCTGCTTTCTGCTGTTTCCTTTATTGTCGTCATAGGGATTCTCGTGACGGCGCATGAGTTCGGCCACTTCTGGGTAGCGCGTCGCTGCGGCGTCAAGGTGTTGCGCTTCTCGATAGGTTTTGGCAAACCATTGCTGCGCTGGCGTGGTAAACGTGATGATACCGAGTATGTGCTGGCGACGATTCCGCTCGGTGGTTATGTGAAGATGCTTGACGAGCGTGAAGCGCCCGTCAGCGCCGATGAACAACACCGTGCCTTTAATCGTCAGTCCCTGGCGGTACGCAGCGCGATTGTCAGCGCCGGCCCGGTATTCAATTTCCTGCTGGCAATCGTTGCCTTCTGGTGCATGTTCATGGTCGGCGTTGAAGGTCTGAAACCGATCATTTCTGATGTTGATGAAAACTCCCTTGCTGCCAGTGCCGGCCTGCAAGCCAACCAGGAAATCATTGCGGTTTCAGGGAAACCTACGCCGAGTTGGGACCAGGTGCTGTTGCGCGTGTTCGAGGATGTGATTGACGACCAGCCCACTACTCATGTCACGGTACGTGACGAGGCCGGCAAGGAAAGCCAACACGGACTCAATATCAGCCAGATCACAGCAGACGTGGGGCGCGGGAAACTGCTCGGGGTGTTAGGGCTCCACCCAACCTTGCCACGCATCCCGCCAGTGATCGGCAAGCTTATCGAGAATGAGCCGGCCAGCCAGGCAGGTCTGTTGCCCGGTGACCGGATCGTCCAGGTGGATAACATGCCGGTTGAGGACTGGCGCGACTGGGTCAGGTATATCAAGGCGCGCCCGGGCAGCCGTATCGATGTCCTCGTTGAACGTGATGGCAAACCACAGACGATCACCCTGATCCCGGCAACAAAACAAGCTGATTCAAAGAGTTATGGTTACGTCGGAGCGGCGCTCAGTGAACTTCCGGCGACCCCAGATCATTTGCGCAGTGTGATACAATATTCACCGCTTGCCGCGGCAGGAGAGGCTGTGGCCAGGACCGGCCGGGTCAGCCTGTTGATGCTGCGGATGTTGTACAAGATGGTGATTGGCGAGGCCTCGATTAGCAATATCAGCGGCCCGATTACGATCGCCGAATACGCCGGCTATTCGGCGATTGCCGGGTTGGCAGAATCACTGGCATTTCTTGCGCTGGTCAGTGTCAGCCTCGGCGTGCTGAACCTGTTACCGATTCCGGTGCTCGATGGCGGCCATCTTTTGTACTATCTTGTTGAACTCGTAAAAGGTAGTCCGGTATCTGAAAAGGTACAATTGCTGGGTCAACAGATTGGCCTTGTGATTCTGGCGATGTTGATTACACTGGCCTTTTATAATGATATAACGCGCTTGCTGTAAGCGGCGCCGGGTGGGAATAACAATAAAATGAAGAAGCAAATCTGCGTACTGGCCCTTTTGATGTTGGCCTGGACGACAGCAGCCTGGTCGATAGACAGTTTCGTTGTCAGGGATATTCGTGTTGAAGGTCTGCAACGTATTTCGGCGGGGACCGTTTTCAATTATCTGCCAATCAAGATTGGCGAGCAGATTGACGATCAGCGCTCTGCTGAAGTTATCCGTGCCCTGTTTAAATCCGGTTTTTTCCAGGATGTCCGCCTGGAACGCGACGGGAATGTATTGATCGTATTTGTCGCAGAGCGGCCATCGATCGCCCAGATTGATTTCTCAGGCAATAAATCGCTCGAAATTGAGGAACTCAGGGAAGGTCTCAAGACGATTGGCTTTGCCGAAGGCCGTGTCTATGACAAATCATTGCTCGACAAGGTCGAACAAGAATTGCGTCGTATTTATTTCAGCCAGGGCAAATATGGCGTCAAAATCGACAAAACGATAACCCCGCTTGAACGCAATCGTGTCGCGATTACGCTTGATATATCGGAAGGTGTGGCGGCGCGAATTCACCAGATTAATATTGTCGGCAATACAACTTACGCCGATAAAGATCTGCTCGAGGAATTCGAATTAACTACGCCGACGTTGTTTTCGTTTTACACAGGTACCGATCAGTATTCACGCCAGAAACTGGCCGCTGATCTGGAGAGACTGCGCTCATTCTATTTGAACCGTGGGTATATCAACTTTAACGTGGATTCGACCCAGGTCACGATTACACCTGATCGCAAAGACATCTATATCACCATCAACATTACGGAAGGTGAGCGTTACGCGATAAACAAGGTAAAACTCGCCGGTGAAATAGTTGTTCCCCAGGAAGAGTTATTCAACCTGGTTGAGATACGCCAGGGCGATCATTTCTCGCGACGCAAGGCGACAGAAACAAGTAACGCCATTACGCAACGACTGGGCAATGATGGCTATGCCTTTGCCAACGTCAATGTCGTGCCAGAGGTCGATGAAAAAACGAAAAGTGTCGATATCACGTTCTTTATTGACCCGGGTCGCCGCGCTTATGTCCGACGCATCAACTTTGCGGGGAACCTGCGTACAAGGGATGAAGTGCTGCGTCGGGAAATGCGCCAGTTTGAAAGCGCCTGGATTTCCACCGAGAATGTGGAACGCTCCAAGCAGCGGCTCGACAGGCTGGGTTATTTCGAAGAGGTCAGCGTTGAAACACCGGCCGTTCCGGGTACGACTGACCAGGTCGATGTGAACTTCAAGGTCAAGGAGCGTGCCTCGGGTAATCTGCTCGCCGGTGTTGGTTTTTCTGATTCTCAGGGGCTGGTATTCAATGCCAGTGTCAGCCAGGACAACTTCCTCGGCAGCGGCAAACGTGTCGTGGTAGGCTTTGACAACAGCGAGGTCAACACGGTTTACCGGTTTGCATATGTAAACCCGTACTACACCGAAGACGGTGTCAGCCGCGGTTTCAATTTCCTGTACCGTGAGACGGACGCCGAAGAGGCCAACATTGCCCGCTATACCTCGGACGTGGCGAGACTGGGGATGTCGTTTGGTATTCCCCTGACGGAATATAATAGTGCCGGTTTCAGCATCAATTACCAGAAGATCACGATTAACACGTCGGTCAACACGCCGGTAAGTTTTACTAATTACCTGGCCGACAACGACAGTTCATTCGATGTTACTATTGACCCTGGTGCAGATGGCGCATCTGGTACTGCGGATGATTTCCCCTCTGTTGGCGACTCGGCGAGTTTCAATATCTTTGCGTTGAACGGTAGCTACAGCCAGGACACGCGCAACCGGCGCATCTTCCCGGAGCGCGGCACCTTGCACAGCATAACGGCTGAATTTGCCATACCCGGCAGTGATCTGACCTATTACAAACTCGATTACCGCCACGAGCGTTATCACCCGCTGTCGCGTGATCTGACGCTCGGCCTGAAAGGCCAGTTCGGATACGGTGACGGCTATGGTGATACCGGAGACTTGCCATTCTTCGAGAATTTCCTCGCCGGTGGTGGCCGTTCGATTCGTGGCTTTGAAGACAATACGCTTGGCCCGAAAGACCCGCGCACGGGCGATCCGCTGGGCGGTAATGTCAAGCTGGCAGGCTCGGCTGAGCTGATTTTCCCGGTGCCTTGGGTCAAGGACAAAAACGCCTGGCGATTTACGGGTTTTGTCGATGCCGGTAACGTGTACGGATCTGACGAGGACCTGGATCTGGCGGAATTACGCTATTCTACCGGTGTTGGCGTGACCTGGCTGTCGCCATTCGGCGCACTGACCTTCAGTGTTGCGGCGCCGTTTAACGAACAGGAAGGTGACGAAACGAAGAGCTTCCAGTTCAACTTCGGTTCGTCATTCTGACAAATCCGGTATATATTAGGCATAGAGAAAGAAATCCTGGAGTAGAGCTTTGAACCGATTCCTCAAAAATTTTGTATTCCTGTCAAGCCTGGTAGCTTTTTCCCTGCCTGTTTTTGCCCAGGATTTGAAGGTGGGCATTGTCGACCCGAATAAACTGCTGGAAGACGCACCTCAGGCCAGGATCGCCCTTGCCAAGCTGGAAAAAGAGTTTGCAGCACGCGACAAGCAGCTGCGGCAGGAACAGATCGCCATCAAAAAGCTTGAAGAGCGACTGAGCCGTGATGGCGCGATCATGTCTGATGCCGAGCGTCGCAAGATTGAACGGGATGTTATTTCCCGTAAACGCGATCTTCGCCGTTCCCTTGATGAACTGAGAGAGGACAGGACTTTCCGCAGTAACGAAGAACGTAACAAGCTGTTACGTTATCTGAACGATGCAATTGCTGCAGTAGGTAAAGAAGAAAGCTTCGACCTTATCCTGTATGAAGGTATCGCCTTTGCCGATCCAAAGATCGATCTGACCCAGAAGATCCTGCAACGTCTTAAAGCAGAAGCCAGCAACAAGAAATAATTCAGCGTGACATATACCCTGGGTGAACTTGCACAGTATGTAAATGGAACAATTCAGGGTGATGCGGACTGCCTGATCGAAAAAGTCGCACCCCTGGAGACGGCCGTTTCCGGGCAGATTGCCTTTTTGTCCAATCCACGATTACGCCAGCACCTCGCAGAGACGCAAGCATCGGCAGTGATTCTGTCAGAAGAGATGTTGAACGATTGCCCGGTCGCGGCAATTGTTGTTGATAACCCGCATCTTGCCTATGCCAGAATTGCGCAACTCTTGAATCCTGTGCAGCAACCTGATCCAGGCGTTCATGCCACTGCGGTGGTGGATTCAACCGCAAGTATCTCCTCTTCTGCAGCTATCGGTGCACATTGCGTCATTGGTGCAGGCAGTCATATTGGCGCGAATGTTGTGATTGGTGCCGGTTGTATCATTGGCGAGAGGGTTACAATTGGCCTGGATAGCAGGCTGGTCGCAAATATTACCCTGTGTGACGGGGTCGTGCTGGGTGAACGGGGGATCATTCAACCCGGCGTTGTCATCGGTGCTGATGGTTTTGGCCTGGCGAATGATAATGGTCAGTGGGTCAAGGTGCCGCAGCTGGGTACTGTGATTATCGGTAATGATGTCGAGATTGGTGCCAGTACCACGATTGATCGCGGTGCATTGACTGACACCGTTATTGAAGATGGCGTCAAGCTGGATAACCAGATACAGGTCGCACATAACGTGGTTATCGGTGCAAATACAGCGATTGCCGGTTGCGTTGGCATTGCCGGTAGTGCGCGTATTGGCCAGCGCTGCACGATAGGTGGCAGTGCCGGTATACTTGGCCATCTTGAAATCGCTGATGATGTACACGTCACGGCCAAGTCACTGGTGACAAAATCAATTACTCGCCCGGGTGTGTATTCATCGGGCACACCGTTGCAGGAAAACCGGGATTGGCACCGGAGTGTTGTGCGCTTCCGCCAGCTTGACGATATGGCCCGGCGGCTGAAGGCGCTTGAAAAACAGATTCAGAAAATTACAGATGAGAGATGAGAGGGCATCATGCCAGAATTGAATATTCATGAGGTGATGAAACACCTGCCACACCGTTACCCGTTCCTGCTGGTTGATCGGGTTATCGATTACACGCCGGGTGAATCACTGCATGCATTAAAGAACGTGACAGTGAACGAGCCGCATTTCCCGGGGCACTTCCCTCATCATCCGGTGATGCCGGGGGTTCTGATCCTGGAGGCACTTGCCCAGGCGACGGGTATCCTGGCCTTTGTCACCACCGATACACTACCCGATGAGAATTCGCTGTATTACTTTGTCGGTATCGACAACGCGCGTTTCAAGCAGCCGGTGCTGCCGGGCGATCAGCTGCATTTGCATGTTCATGTCATTCGTGAAAAGCGCGGGTTGTGGAAATTTGGCGCCGAGGCGAGGGTTGATGACAAGGTGGTCACGAGTGCCGAACTCATGTGTGCCAGGCGTGAGGTTGGTTAGTGACGGAGATTCACCAACAGGCGCTGGTTGACCCCACGGCAGAGATTGACGAGGATGTCAGTATCGGACCGTTTTCGGTGATCGGGCCGGATGTGCGGATTGCTGCCGGCACGCGCATCGCTTCCCATGTCGTGATCAATGGCCCAACCCGCATCGGCAAGCATAACGAGATATTCCAGTTTGCCTCGCTGGGTGATGCGCCGCAGGATATCGGTTACCAGGGTGAACCGACCCGGCTCGAGATCGGCGATCACAATGTTATCCGGGAGAGCTGCACCATCAGTCGTGGCACGGTGCACGGTGGCGGTGTGACCCGTTTCGGCAGCCATAATTTTATGATGGCCTACGCGCATGTCGCGCACGATTGCCAGGTCGGTGACCACGGTATTTTTGCCAATGGTGCATCGCTGGGTGGTCATGTCGAACTCGGTGATTACGTTACCCTCGGTGGCTATGCGCTGATCCACCAGCATGTGCGAGTGGGTTCGTACAGCTTTTGTGGCATGGGGGCAGGGGTATCCAAAGACGTTCCCCCCTACATGATGATTGCCGGGCATCCGGCACAACCCCATGGCCTGAATGCCGTCGGCCTGAAGCGCCGTGGATTCGATCGTGAGCAAATCAAACGCTTGCGCCAGGCCTACAAGCTTCTTTATTTGAGCGGCATGAAGCTCGACGACGCAGTGCAGGCTATCGAACAGCTCGACAGCAACTGCGACAGGCTGGCCGCCCTGGTCAATTTCATCAAGTCCTCAAAGCGTAGCATTGTCCGCTAATGCGTATCGGGATTGTCGCAGGTGAATCCTCCGGTGATTTACTCGGCGCAGGGTTGATCCGGGCGCTGCGAGCGCGTTACCCGGATGCCATCATTGAAGGCATTGCCGGACCACGTATGATCGAGGCCGGTTGCAAGGCGCTGTATCCCGCCGACAAACTTTCCCTGCTTGGCCTGGTTGAAGTGCTCGGGCATTACCGCGAACTGCGTGGTATCCGCCAGGCGTTATATGAACATTTTCTCGACACGCGGCCGGATGTCTTCGTCGGTATTGATGTGCCGGATTTCAATCTTGGTCTGCAGGATAAATTACATCGTGCCGGGATTGCGACGGTGCAGTATGTGAGTCCCCAGGTCTGGGCCTGGCGGCGTTACCGTATCCACAAGATAGCACGGGCACTGGACCTGGTACTGTGCCTGTTTCCGTTCGAAGTGGATTTTTACCGGGAGCATGATGTCGATGCCGAGTTTGTCGGCCACCCGCTGGCGGACAGTATCGATCTCGAGGTCAGCCAGTCCGCGGCACGCCAGCGCCTGGGCCTGCCTGAAGACAAGCGCATTATCGCCCTGTTGCCGGGCAGCCGCATGAGCGAGGTCAAGCGGCTGGCGAAGACGTTTATCGATACGGCGCGCTGGTGTTACGCGCGCGACGCGCAATGCGAGTTCGTCGTGCCGCTCGCCAGCCCGGGCGTGGCAGAGGTCTTCAAGGCGGTGCTGGCCGGTCAGGGAGAGGATTTGCCGATGACCCTTATCGACGGGCAATCACATGACGCCATGGCCGCCGCTGACGTGGTACTCATGGCGTCGGGTACGGCAGCCCTCGAAGGTATACTGCTGAAACGTCCGGTGATTGTCGCCTATCGCATGGCCTGGTTGAGTTACCAGATCCTGCGCCACTGGGTGCGCCTGCCGTATTATTCACTGCCCAACCTGCTGGCCAACGAGGCGATCGTGCCGGAGTTCCTGCAGCAGCAGGCCAATCCGGAACAACTGGGACGTGCTATCTTCGAATACCTTGAGCAGCCTGATAGGATCGACAGGCTGGTTGACAGGTTTACCGCGATCCACGAGTCGCTGCGCCTGAATACGAGCCAACGCGCGGCCGAAGCAATTCTGCGGGTTGCCGGTGTCGAACAATAATTATATTGATTAGTGTTGTCATGTCCGAGTCTGAACTACATATCGCCTGCGAGGGGGCGCTGCTAGCCGGAGTGGATGAGGCGGGCAGGGGGCCATTGGCCGGGCCGGTCGTCGCGGCTGCTGTGATCCTCGACCCCGACAGGCCGATCGCGGGTATTACTGATTCAAAAAAACTCAGCGAAGCGCGCCGCGAAACACTGGCGCTGGCGATACAGGAGCAGGCGCTGGCCTGGTCAATCGGCCGCGCCAGCGTCGAGGAAATCGATAGCCTGAATATTCTGCACGCGACCATGCTGGCGATGCGCCGCGCGCTTGAAGGCATGAGCCCGCTCGCCGAACACGCCCTGATCGATGGCAACCGTTGCCCGGACGCCTTGCCATGTACGGCACAGGCGATAGTAAAGGGCGATCAGCGTGTCACGGCGATTGCTGCGGCCTCGATTATTGCCAAGGTCTCCCGCGATCATGAAATGCTGCGTTTGCATGAACAATTCCCGCAATACGGATTCGACAAGCACAAGGGCTATGGCACACGCGACCACCTTGAGGCACTGCGCGAGCACGGCGCCCTGGCTGAGCACCGGCGCAGCTTCTCGCCGGTAAGGCGTGTCCTGGAGGGAGCAGGTTAATACGATGTCGTTGCCGTTTGTTCATCTGCACCTGCATACCGAGTATTCGCTCGTCGACGGCCTGGTACGCGTCAAACCGCTTATGCAGGCAGTCGCTGATGCCGGTATGCCGGCCGTGGCATTGACCGATCAGAGCAACCTGTTTGCCATGGTCAAGTTTTATCGCGCCGCGCAACAGGCCGGGGTCAAGCCCGTCATCGGTACCGAGGTCCTGCTGCAAAACGAGGATGAACGCGGCCTGCCATACCGCATGGTGCTGCTGTGCCAGGATCGCTCGGGTTACCTGAACCTGAACCGCTTGATTACCCGCAGTTATACCGAGGGTCAGCACCGTGGTGTACCGCTGATACAAAAGAGCTGGTTCAACGGGCACAGTGATGGCCTGATTGCACTGTCAGGTGGACGTCAGGGTGATGTTGGTCAGGCCTTGTTGAACGGCGACGAGCAGGCCGCCACGGGCCTGCTCGAATCGTGGCTGGCGCTGTTCCCCGATCGTTTCTACCTTGAACTCGTGCGCAGCGGCCGCGAGGGCGAGGAAAGTTACCTGCATGCCGCGGTCGCCCTGGCATTGCAAAAGGATGTGCCGGTCGTGGCCAGCAACGATGTGCGTTTTATCGAGCAGGACGATTTCGATGCACACGAGGCGCGGGTCTGTATTCATGATGGCAAGACCCTGAACGATACACGTCGGCAACGACTGTACAGCGAACAACAATACCTGCGCAGTCCGGAAGAAATGCAGGAACTGTTCTCGGACATTCCGGAAGCGCTGGAAAACACGCTCGCGATCGCCGAGCGCTGTAACCTCGAACTCGAGTTCGGCACCTATTACCTGCCGGACTTCCCGGTCCCGCAAGGCATGACGATTGATGACTTCCTTCGCCAGGAATCACGCAAGGGGCTGGATGAGCGACTGCAGGAGTTGCAACGCGCCCGCGAGCCGTTCAGCGAGGAGAAGGTAAAGCAATATCGCGATCGTCTGGAAGTCGAGCTGGACGTCATCATCAGCATGGGTTTCCCCGGCTACTTTTTGATCGTCGCGGATTTCATCCTCTGGGCAAAACAAAACGGTGTGCCGGTGGGCCCCGGGCGTGGCTCGGGCGCGGGTTCGATTGTGGCCTATGCCCTGCGCATTACGGATCTGGACCCGATCGAATACGAACTCCTGTTCGAACGCTTTCTTAACCCCGAGCGTGTGTCGATGCCCGACTTCGATGTCGACTTCTGCATGGAAGGACGCGATCGGGTCATCGATTATGTCGCACAGCGGTACGGGCGGGAAAAGGTTTCGCAGATCATTACCTACGGCACGATGGCGGCGAAGGCCGTGGTGCGTGACTGCGGCCGGGTGCTCGGTTACCCCTATGGTCTTGTCGACCAGGTCGCCAAACTGATCCCGTTTGAAATTGGCATGACGCTCGACAAGGCGATGCAGCAGGAAGAAGAACTGCAGCGCCGCTATAACGAAGACGACGACGTGCGCGCCATTCTTGACCTGGCACGCTCCCTCGAAGGTATCACGCGTAATGCCGGCAAACATGCCGGCGGCGTGGTGATCGGTCCGACTGCCCTGACGGACTTCCTGCCGCTGTATTGCGAGCAGGGTGGTGATAGCGTGGTATCGCAACTCGACAAGGATGATGTCGAGGCAATTGGCCTGGTGAAGTTCGACTTTCTCGGCCTGCGCACCCTGACCATCATCGACTGGGCCCTGCACACCATCAACCGGCAACGTGAGCAGGCCGGTGATGACTTGCTCGACCTCGCACTGTTGCCCATGGATGACAAGGCCACGTTTGATCTGCTCAAGGCCTGCGAGACCACGGCGGTGTTCCAGCTTGAATCACGTGGCATGAAGGAACTGATCAAGCGCCTGAAACCGGACAGCTTTGAAGAGATCGTCGCGCTGGTGGCACTGTTCCGGCCGGGCCCGCTGCAATCCGGTATGGTGGATGATTTCATTGACCGCAAACATGGCCGGGCAAAGATAGCGTATCCCCACCCGGCGCTCGAACCGATCCTGAAACCGACCTACGGGGTGATCCTGTACCAGGAACAGGTCATGCAGATTGCACAGGTACTGGCCGGCTATTCGCTTGGCGGTGCCGACCTGTTGCGTCGTGCCATGGGTAAAAAGAAGCCCGAGGAGATGGCCAAGCAGCGATCGATCTTTACCGAGGGCGCGTTGGCAAACGGTGTCGAGGAAAAAACCGCGACCTATATCTTCGACCTCATGGAGAAGTTCGCCGGTTATGGTTTCAACAAGTCGCACTCGGCCGCCTATGCGCTCGTCTCCTACCACACGGCTTACCTGAAAGCGCATTACCCGGCAGCGTTCATGGCGGCAGTGCTGTCTTCGGACATGGATAACACGAGCAAGGTGGTCATGCTCATCGATGAATGCCGCAGCATGGCACTCGAGGTATTGTCACCGAATGTAAACAGTTGTGAGTACGCCTTCACCTCGCAAGGTGACGCAGACATCCTGTACGGCCTGGGGGCGATCAAGGGCGTGGGCGAGTCCGCCCTGGAAAGTATCATTGAAGAACGTAATCGTAACGGGTTGTTCAAGGATCTGTTTGATTTCTGTCGGCGCATCGATGCGCGCAAGGTCAACCGGCGCGTGCTCGAGGCCCTGATCCGTGCCGGCGCCCTCGACGGCCTGGGTCCGCACCGGGCCGTGATGATGCAGTCACTGGGTGTCGCACTGAAAAGCGCCGAGCAACATCTGCGTAATGAGGCCACCGGCGTAGCGGATATGTTTGGCGGGCCGGGCGAGGCCGATGACGAGGCCGTGCAATTCATCGACTGCCCGGAGTGGGATGAAGATGAACGCCTGAATGGTGAGAAGGAGACACTCGGCCTGTACCTGACCGGCCACCCGATAACGCGTTACCTGCCGGAACTTGGCAAGTTCATCGGTACCCGCCTGAACAATGTGCGCGCCTCGCGTGATCGCCAGGCGCAGACGCTGGCCGGTCTCGTCGTCGGCCTGCAGACAAGGAATAACAAAAGCGGCGACCGCATGGCCTTTCTGACGCTTGATGATCGCAGTGGCCGCATTGACGTTGCCGTGTTTGGCGATGAATACAAACGTTACCAGCCACTGATCGCAAAAGACAAACTGCTGGTCGTGAAGGGGCCGGTAAACGATGATGAATTCAGTGGTGGTCTGCGCCTGCGTGCCGAGGCGATCTATGATATTGACCAGGCGCGTGAAAACTATGCCCGGCAGGTTGTGCTCAGTGTCGACGCGGGCAGGGCCGGTAATGGTTTTGTGCATACGCTGCGCGAGGTGCTGGCACCGTATCGGGATGGCCACTGTCCGGTGGCCGTAGATTATGACCGTGGTGATGCCTCGGCCCGCTTGCTGCTCGGTGAGGACTGGTATGTGCACCCGACCGATGAATTATTGCACCGCCTGCGTGAACTGGTCGGTGAGCAGGGCGTGCAAATCCAGTATTGAGAACCGCTTCCAGCTTCTGTATCTATCCTCTTGTATTAAGTACCTTTTATCCTGTATCTTTGCGCCATGAATCTGAACTTTCTGGAATTTGAACAGCCGATTGCCGAACTCGAAGCCAAGATCGAGGAATTACGCTACGTCGGTGATGATAGCGAGATAAATATCAGCGATGAAATCAGTCGCCTGCAGGCCAAGAGTCGCTCGCTGACCGAGGCCATTTTCAGCAACCTGAACCCGTGGCAGATCTCGCAACTTGCCCGCCACCCGCAGCGGCCGTATACGCTTGATTATCTGTCGCACCTGTTCACCGATTTCCAGGAACTGCATGGCGATCGTGCCTTTGCCGATGACGCCGCGATTGTCGGTGGCCTGGCACGGCTTGAAGGTCGAGCGGTCATGGTGATTGGCCAGCAAAAGGGGCGCGACACGAAGGAAAAGCTGCATCGTAATTTCGGCATGCCGCGCCCGGAAGGCTACCGCAAGGCGCTGCGCCTGATGAAGATGGCCGAACGTTTTGGTTTGCCGGTGTTGACCTTTATCGACACACCCGGTGCCTACCCGGGCATCGATGCCGAGGCACGCGGCCAGAGTGAAGCGATTGCCCGCAACCTGTTTGAGATGGCGGAACTGAAGACCCCGATTATCTGCACCGTGATCGGGGAAGGCGGTTCCGGCGGGGCGCTCGCAATCGGGGTTGGCGACCGCGTGTTCATGCTCAAATACAGCACCTACTCGGTGATCTCGCCGGAAGGTTGTGCCTCGATCCTGTGGAAGAGTGCCGACAAGGCCGCCGATGCAGCCGAGGCAATGGGCATCACCGCGCAGCGCCTGAAAGAACTTGATCTGATTGATGCGATTGTTGATGAACCTCTCGGCGGCGCGCACCGCGATATCGACACGGTCAGCCGCAACCTGAAGCAGACCCTGGTCGAGGCGCTGGATGCCCTGGTCAATTTGCCGGTCGATCGGCTGATTGAGCAACGCCATGCCCGGCTCGCCGGTTACGGTAACTACCAGGAAACCTGATCCCCGCCAATGGCCTTTTCCCCGGCGCGCCTGTTGTCGTCCCTGCAAGAGCAACTGGCGCAGTGTGGCCCCCATTCATTTCGGCTCTGGCTTGCCTACAGCGGCGGGCTCGATTCGAGTGTTCTGTTACACAGCCTGTGCGCGCTGCGCGAACAATTGCCCGCTTTCAGCCTGCAGGCGGTTCATATCAACCATGGCCTGCACGATGAGGCCGGGCGTTGGGCAGACTTTTGCGCGCAACAATGCGCACAACGCGATGTGCCGATGGTGAGCAAGGCGGTGCAGGTGAGCACACACAAGGGCGAGAGTCTTGAAGCACAGGCCCGCCAGGCCCGTTACGAGGCACTCGCCGCGTGCCTGGGCGAGGGCGACATACTGTTAACGGCCCAGCATGCCGATGACCAGAGTGAAACGCTGTTGTTGCAAATGTTGCGCGGCGCCGGCCCCCGTGGCTTGGCGGCGATGCCGGCAGTAAGCCGGTTTGCCCGTGGCTGGCAACTGCGACCGTTGCTCGGCGTGTCCCGTACTGCGCTGCATGAATGGGCGATGAGCCAGCAACTCGACTGGCTCGAGGATCCATCAAACCGCGAGCCGCGCTTTGATCGCAATTTTCTGCGCCAGCAGGTAATGCCACGACTCAAGACGCGCTGGCCGGCACTCAACCCGGTGCTCGAACGGGTCACACAACAGCAGGCCGAGGCAGCGGAATTGCTGGACGCACTGGCCGAGCAGGATCTGCAGGCGATTCACAGCGAGTCGGGGCAATGTCTGCGCGTCAGTGGTTTGCTCGGTCTGACCGCGGCGCGGCAACGTAATGTCTTGCGTTACTGGTTGCGCCAGTTACATCTGCCGTTGCCGTCTCGCCGCAAACTGGAGACGTTGTGCCACGATGTGTTGCATGCCGCAGAGGATCGCGTGCCCTGCGTCGACTGGCCGGGTGTCGAGGTGCGTCGCTATCGGGACAATCTCTATGCCGGCCCACCCCAGCCGCCCCGGCCCGCAGCAGCAGACTGCCTGGCGTGGGATTTGCGCAGCCCGCTGCTGTTGCCACATGGCCTGGGCAGCTTGCATGCCAGCCCGGGTAGCGGCGAGGGGCTTTCCCAACAGGTCCTGCAGGCAGGGGTCCAGGTCGGTTTTCGCCATGGCGGCGAGCATTGCCAGCCGGTCGGGCAGTCACACCATCGCAGTCTGAAAAACCTGTTCCAGGAAGCCGCCGTGCCGCCCTGGCAGAGAAGTCGGACGCCGCTGGTTTATGTTGGCAGGCAGCTTGCGGAAATCGTCGGCCTGTGTGTATGCGAGCCGTTCCAGGCCCGCCCGGGTGAGCAGGCGGTGCAGATCCACTGGCAGCGAAACAATATGGGCAGCTGATTTCACCCGCGGTCACAATCTTTTCATTGAGGATCGGGGACTGTTCTGGTAACGTGTAGTCCCGTCCGGTAACGCATCGTTGCCCCATGTTTCCGACGGGAATTCCCAGTACATGACAAAATATATTTTTATTACAGGTGGTGTAGTGTCCTCTCTGGGCAAAGGCATCGCCGCCGCATCATTGGCCGCTCTGCTCGAAGCACGCGGGCTCAAGGTCAC